>NZ_JANMZH010000007.1:0-76181 GCF_031383065.1 Microcoleus sp. OTE_8_concoct_300
TTGATTAAGCTCACTTCAAAATAACACGAATATTTTGTCGATCGTGAGGTTTGAGTAAAGGAGAGAATGGAGGGTTTGTTAGAGGGTTAAGGCGAGGCAGAGCCTCTGGATATGCGTTACCAGGCAGAGCCTGGGAACGAGATCGACCCGGTTTTTGAGTTTCTGCGCGATCGCCCAAGCATCCTAGAAAAATCCGCCCTGCACACGTTAGGAAGAAACCGGGTTTTTAGATGATTTTTGCATCCTCATCGATATTTTGCTAAGAAACCCGGTTTCTGACTCCCCCGGTTTTTGTTACCCAAATATTTCATGTTATCATAAAATCACTTGAGAGCAGAAGGGAATGACAATGCAAACCCAAGAAAAACCAGCAATCGAAAAGCAACCACCAACTGAGAAACGCTACTACACGCCAGAGGAATATCTGGCCTTAGAAGAAAGTGCGATCGACAAAAGTGAATACCATGATGGGGAGATAGTACCAATGACAGGCGGAACAACCAACCACAACAAACTCGCACTGAATTTTTGTCGCAAATTCCCCTTGACTGTGAATGGTCAAGATTACGAGACATTTATCAATGATGTGCGCCTGTGGATACCCCAAACTCGCCGCTACGTCTATCCCGATATCATGGTCATTCAAGGAGAACCAGTCTATCAAGGAAGTAACAAAACAATTGTTACAAATCCTCTGGTAATCGTCGAGGTTTTATCCAATTCAACTAAAGACTACGATCGAGGTGGTAAATTTCTCGCCTATCGCTCAATCCCTGAATTTCGAGAATACATTTTAATAGACCAATATAGCTATCACATCGAACAATTTGCTAAAAACTCTAATGGCAAATGGGTATTAACAGAATATGATTCAGAGGAATCTGTGTTTACCCTGGAATCAGTAGAGTTTGAAATGCCGCTGAGAGAGATTTACGCACGAATTAATTTTGATGTCAAAGACGAAGAAGTAGAAGTAAACGAACAAACAAGTGAAATCGCATAATCCAAGAAACCGGGTTTCTGCGAGAATTCTGGCATCCTCACCTAGATTAAGGGAAGAAACCCGGTTTCTGAACCCTGCCAACCATCCAAGAAACCGGGTTTCTGCGACAATTTTGGCATCCTAACGAAATTTTGTGAAGAAACCCGGTTTCTGAACCCTGCCAACCATCTAAGAAACCCGGTTTCTGAGCCCTGCGCGATCGTGAGCTTTGAGCAAACTCGCCGGATCGGGTCCAGCGGGGATAATGCAGCCGGGATTCAGCGGGAACAAATTGCCGTAATAATCGCGCTTCACAGCCTCCAAATCGCAAGTGCCAGCAACTCCCGGCAACTGGTACAAGTCGCGCAGATAGGCTCCCAAATGCTCGTAATCTTGAATGCGGCGCACATTGCATTTGAACAAGCTGTAGTAAACGGCATCAAAACGGAATAGAGTAGTAAAAAGCCGCACGTCTGCTAAAGTCACGCGATCGCCACAAAGATAACGACTCCTCAAGAGCGAGCGATCGATCTCGTCTAAAACAGCAAACAATTCACTACAAGCCGAGTCATAAGCAGCTTGAGATTGGGCGAAACCGCAGCGATAAACGCCGTTATTCACCGATTGGTAAATCTTCTCATTCCACTCGTCAATTTGCGATCGCAAATCCAGAGGATAAAGATCCATTTGAGGATTGCCAGCAAACTCGTTAAACTCCGAGTTTAGCATCACAATAATTTCCGAACTCTCGTTATTGACGATCGTCTTTGTCGAGTCATCCCACAGCACCGGCACCGTACACCGCCCCTGATAGCCCGGTAAAGCCAACTGGTAAAGTTCCGGCATCGTGTTGCAGCCAAAAGTCTCCGACTCCATCACCCACATTCCCCCTTCCGAGGGATAGACAATAGATAGGGATATCGCATCTTCAAGCCCTTTGAGCGCCCTCGTCACCAGAGTGCGGTGCGCCCAAGGGCATCCCGTACCCACAAAGAGGCGATACCGTCCCGCAGCGGGCCCGTGAGGGTTGTCTGGTGCAGTGCTGACAAAGTTGCGGAAACTGCTGCTGGGGCGAATGTATGCTCCCGTGCGATCGGGCGGCGCTAGTTTTGACATCATTAATTGCCACATTGATGTCCAGACAAATTTGCCTAGCTTGACTGTTACGGATGAAGGAAGCGATTTGTTTTTCACAATGCGATTAAAAGAGGTTTGCTAAACATAATCTGCTTATTTTAACTCACATTGCGAAGTTTATTCCTTCGTCCCCAGGCTCTGCCTGGGAACGCAGATCCCGAGGCTCTGCCTCGATCTGGGTTTTGAGTTATAATAATCTACTAAGTCCTTGGCGCTTAACTTAAATTTATGGATTTCACAGGCACTTTAAATCAGATCGTCGCCCTCAGCGTTCAAGATCGGATTCGTCTTGTACAAGCAATCTTAGACAGTATAGTGGCAGAACAGGTTCACCCAGACCTGACAGACTTTCAAAAGCAGGAACTCGATCGCCGAATTGATGACTCTGAAGCAAATCCTGATAATGTGCTGACTTGGGAAGAAGTTAAAGCTTCAGTCAAAGCACGAAAATAAACTATGAATTATGCGTTAGTATTCCGTCCAGAAGTTCGTGAAGAAGTGGATGAAGCATACACTTGGTATGAAAGTCAGCAACTAGGACTTGGTGACGAGTTTTTAGAATGTATTGAGGAAATGCTCGATCGAATTTGCCAGATGCCGGAGTCATATCCAGTTGTCTATCGCGATGTTCGGCGATCCGTGGTGCGTCGCTTTCCCTATGCTGTGCATTATCGCATTGTATCAAGCCGAGTGATAGTGACCGCCATTTTTCACGGTCGCAGAGACTCAACAGCATGGCAAACGCGAACTTAACAAGTTCCCTCGTTACCATGCTCTGCCTTTTTCTGTTCCCTCGCCTGGGAAGGACTTTTCTAGTATCTGCCAGAGGCTATTTCAGCATAAGCTCGATCGATCAATCGGCGAGCAACCGTCTGAATTCCCGTATGTTCGTAATAATTGGTAGTCATGTCTAAAAACGCCGCCACATAATCCAATTTGTCATCGGTAACATCAACGTATTGCTTGAGATGGCCTAAAACTATAGCGGGAGTTAAGCCGCGAGACTGTACTAAATTGTTCATCCAACCTTGGGCTGAGGCGAAAGTTGCTGTCACAAATCCGAACTTTTGTGAATTATTTGCGCCCGGAATTAGGTTGCTGATATTTTGGAATGTTGAGTTTTGCTGCAAGGTTGAAGGATTCAATCCGCCTATGGTATTTTGTGCTACTCTAATGAAGTCCGGGCCAAGGGGAATTAAACCGTCAGCACAAACTAAAGCAGCCATCCGCATCAGAGATTCGCCTTTGTAATGGGATAAATAATTACCAAAGCTTCCCACATTGTCAAGGGAAATATTGTTAAGTTTGCAGAAGGCAATTAGCTCGATCGCCACTTTCACGCACAAGTCGATCGTTTGAGTTGTGTCAGCTTTGGGAGTGAGGCGGTTGAGAAAGGAAAGAAAGCCGATATTTTCGCCGATTTTATTCGCCATAGCCGTTGCACCTAACGCACTGTCGGCGCTGTCTGCTAACTGATAAAGCCTGACTACGCCTTGATATGGCTCATTTGGGTTAGCGTAAAGCTCGATCGCGCGATCGCGAATTTTCCCAACTAACTTGCGCTTTGTTTCCCCTGTCAGCGCTTGAATAGTATTATCAAAACCCGTTAGATTATTCCACTCCCCCGGAACCACAAAATCGAGAGATTTGAGCATCATCACAGTGACCCCACCAGACGGCAAATTGTCAACCAATTCCACAATAGATTTGCTCATCACAAACTCCTGAATAGCCAGATTTAAAGTGTTCTTCCAAATACTCCAGCTTCGGAAAATCCGATTCCCGATTCCTTTGTAAATTCCCCAGCACCAAATAGGCAAGCACAAATAAATATTACACCACCCAAGCAACTTTTGCCCTACACCGATCTTTTCTCTCTTTTCTAACTCTGCGTTCTCTGCGCCCTCTGCGGTTCATTAAAAAAAGTTTTTTTCACAAAACACTTGCATTTCCCTCGCCAGCACCAAGTTAAATTTCATTATATTGACCAACTCAAAATCGCCCAAACGTGTTAAAATAGAGAGCGCCAAATAGAAAAACCTAAAAGATGACTGTTGCAGTTAACAAAACTCCCGGAGTAGCCTCGCGTTTAGTAAATGGCGTCCTTTCCATCAAACCTTTAGCTAATCTAGCCAAGCACCAAGCGCGGGAAATGATGATGAAAAGAGCCGAAAAAATCGGAGTACATTGGCGACAAGAAGTCCAAGCACTTTTGTCCCGGAATTGGGATGCAGAATTGCTCAGCGTCCAAAATCCCGATCTGGTTTACCCGAAATATTATCTAACTTCATTTCACGCTTACGAACAAGGTAATATGAGCTGGGAAGCTGCTACAGAAGTAGAAGTTGCCGCCCGTACAGTTCACGCGGGAATTTGGCCGGAAGCGGGTGCAGAAGGCGATGCTAAACTCCGCGCCAGCTATCACGAAATCATCAAATCTCAAATTGCTTCTTCACCGCAGGATATTGTTGATTTGGGATGCAGTGTGGGAATGAGTACCTTTGCTCTTGGGGAGGTTTACCCGGAAGCGAAGATGACTGGGGTGGATTTGTCGCCTTATTTTTTAGCAGTTGCTCAATACCGTTCCCAGCAGAAACAAGCTGAATTGTCAAACCAAAAATCTCCGACTTGGGTTCACGCAGGTGCTGAATCTACTGGTTTACCTGCGGCGGCTTTTGATTTAGTTTCTATGTGTTTGGTTTGTCACGAATTGCCGCAGAAAGCTACTAGAGAAGTGTTCCGGGAAGCGAGGCGTTTGCTGCGTGTTGGCGGACACTTGACAATTATGGATATGAATCCTCAGTCGGAAGTTTATGCCAAAATGCCTCCTTATATTTTGACTTTGCTCAAGAGTACGGAGCCTTATTTGGATCAGTATTTTGGGTTGGATATCGAGCAAGCTTTGGTAGATTCGGGTTTTGCACAGCCGACAATCACTTGTAATACAGTCCGACACCGCACTATTGTTGCTGAGGCAATAAAAAGTCCGGTTTGATGTTTTAAAAATGTTTGCGGTATAATAAAAATTTTAAGTCTATTATACCGCAACAGCGGTACAATTAATAGTTAGCCTGCTTCATCCTATGGCTGAGGAACTTCCAGTAAAGCTATGTATCAGTTTCCGAGGCTCATCAGGAAGCAGTAAAGCGATCACATATCTAATTTGTCTTGAGTGGTTACAATCGATTATAAATTAACAGGTTACTGCAAATGTCTGACTTGTCGAGCATTGAAAAAGTAAAACTTGAGAAAATGTTTGAGATGGAAGGTGGTTATGTTCTTGATTTTTCAAACATAACTTTCAAGCAATTCATAATTGAAAATACAAACATTGACATATCTGACGGCAAGTACGATTACGCTAGCGGATCTAAAGCTAATCGATTAAAAGCCTTTTGGGCTAAAGAAGCTAACTATATTGTTGGAAAATTAATTTCAGCTTTGTTGGAATATTGGAAAACAAAAAAACTGATAAATCACATAGAAATAAGCCAAGCCGAGCAAGCCTTGTTTGAGGATTGCTATACAATAGTCGAACGACTTAAGCAAGATAGCATTGTTGAAAATATTGATGCAATTCAACCATATCCTAATGACAAAGAGTTTTCTGTATTAGCAAAATCCATAAGGGAAAGTATTCAAAATAATGAGCCAGAAGTAGCATTAGATAGACTGCATACTTATGTGGTGAAGTATACAAGGAAGCTATGCGATAAACATGGAATCAGTTATGACAGAGAAAAAGCATTGCATAGCCTTTTTGGAGAATATGTAAAGTATCTAAGAAAGAACTGCTTTATTGAGTCAGAAATGACCGAAAGGATTCTAAAATCTTCGATTTCAATTCTGGAGTCTTTTAATGATGTTAGAAACTACAAAAGTCTGGCTCATGACAATCCTATTTTGAATTATCATGAGAGTGTTCTGATATTTAACAATGTTTCAAGCGCGATTAAGTTTATAGAAGCCATTGAAGCAGAACAATCAGAAGTTGATGAACAAGACGAAGTTCAAGCAGAGTGGGATGAGATTTCCTTCTGAAGAGGTTTGCTGTTTTTGTCAATCCGCACCCTAACAATGGTGTTGCAAAAGTTATCGTTCCTGTTTACAGGATACCCCATCCTGGTTAAATACTTCCTCGATCTCGCTTGTCCGCGCAGGCGGACTTCGTTTGTCTAGTTGCGGTTTCAACCGCCCGATGCTCTTTTTACTGAGATTAACATATCGCGCTATGCTACCGTAGATACTTTTTCGTACTCTTCACTATGTTTTTGCACTGCATCCCAGATATCAACTTTTTGCTGAAGATTAAGCCAAAGTTGAGGGCCATTCCCCAACGCTTTCCCAATCCGAATTGCCATATCTACTGTAATTGGTCTTTGACCTAAAATAATTTGGTTGACACTACGGCGGGATACACCAAGTATCTCAGCAAACCTGGTTTGAGTCATTTCAATATCTTCAAGCACATCTGAAATGACCTCGCCCGGATGTACTGGTCTTACTTTCCTCCCTTGAATCATGTTTTGTATGTCTTTCATGCAACTTTCCTTACGGTTTAAGTTAAATTTTTAGATTTTGTTTTATGGGCTAGTGATAATCTTCGAGATCTATATCGTATGCGTTGTTATCCTGAAATGTAAAAGTTATACGCCAGTTACCGGATACCTTTATTGACCAAGTTCCCTGTCTATCACCTTTAAGCTCGTGTAAATCATAGCCTGGTATTCTAATATCATCTATAATTATTGCTGCATCTATTACTTCAAGTCTTGCTCTTGTCCTTTTTTCAAATTCTTTAGGAATTCCTTTTGCATTACCTTCCTTGAATAATTTTTCTAATGCTTTATTTTTAAAATTTTGTATCATTTCAAATAATCCTTCAATCAAGGCTGAATATCCAGTTCATAGCACTTATATATAAATAAAAAGTTTTTGTAAGCTTTGAGATTACTTTACTAATGTAACCTATCAGGTTACAGATGTCAAGCCTTAAAGGATTGCAAAATCAAAAATCGCTCCAATCTACTAACAGGGCTGGATCTGGGAGAACGAAAAAGCGATCGTAGCGGCTGAGCTAAGCGGATGCTTTTGGCGGTCAATGACTCTCCAAAACAGGATTCGATCGCAACTGCGGTACAATTAAGCGTTAGACAGCAGTCTGAGCTAGAACATTTTAAGAAAACCCTAAAAGAACGACATCATCATGAACCCGACAGCCCCCTCTCAAAACATCATCGATTGTTTACAGGTTATCTTGGATGCGACTGCATCGAAGAATTACGAGCTTTTTACTACAGTCGGCGATGCAGGCTACAAAGCGAGCATTACACAACAAATGTTTGACGATGTTAGCGAGCAGCTCGCTTCACGCCTGCAAAAGGGATATTCAATTACTTATTTTGGTGAGATAAAACAAGGTAATTGTCCGATTTATTTGTGGAAGCTGAGTTTTGAAGATGGTGGAGATGAATTTGTGGCACACATGACTATGAATGGAGACAAAGTTGCGGGGATTTTCATCGAATAACATATCTTGCTTGACACGGCGTTTTACTGCAATGAATCTAACGCCGATCGCCCACAACCGTTAATCGAAACCGATCGGGCGGCACAAAGGTGATTCCCCGGCGCACCGGACGAATTGGCCGATCGAGATTCGATACAAACTCACGGGAAGACAAAACCGTTGCTAAAACAAGCTTCATTTCAAACATCGATAACGCCATCCCGATGCAGCTTCGACTCCCGCCTCCAAACGGTAAAAATTCAGAGGCGGAAAACTTGCGGTCTAAAAAGCGATCGGGATTGAATTGAGCGGGATTTTCGTAGGTTTCAGGGCGACGGTGCGCCAAATAGACACAGGGGATTAAAATCGTTCCTGGTTGATATGTATAGCCTTCGAGTTCGATCGTCCGTTTCACCTTGCGCGGCTGCGAAATTAAGGCAATTGGATAAACCCGCAGCGCTTCCTTGCAGACTGCTGTTAAGTAGGGCGACTGCGAAAGCGCGATCGGATCGGGATTCTCGCCCAATTCATCCAATTCCTTCCGCAACCGACCAAGGCATTCGGGAAACTGATGCAGCCAGTAAAACGCCCAAGTCAAGGCCGATCCAGTCGTTTCATGTCCCAATAACAACAGCGTCATCAACTGATCGCGCAATTCTCGATCGCCGATCGATTCGCCGGTGTCGTCGCGGGCCATCATCAACACCGACAGAATATCCGTGCGAGACGAATCCAGAGAATGCGATCGTCTCTCGGCAATTTCCGCATAAATCAGCGAGTCAATCTCCGCCATCTGCTGCAAAAACTGCCCCCACGGACTCCAAGATCCCAAATTTTGCTGCAACGGTTCAAAGAAAAATTGTATCGAGTACAGTTCAGAGGTAATCGCCTCTAAAAGCTTGCTGAGCAATTGTTTCAGGCGTTCGTAGCGCTCTCCCGGCACTAATCCAAAGACGACTTGCAAGATTACTTGCAGCGAAATTTCTGACATTTCTTCGCGGACTGCGATCGCATCTGCGGCTTTCCAGTCGATCGTCTGCTTTTTCGTCAAATCCACAATCAAATGCCCTTGACTGTGCAACTGTTCCCGATGCAGCGCGGGCATTAATAGCTGTCGCTGTCGCAGATGTCGCGACCCTTCATTCATAATTATGGATTCATTTCCCACCAGCGGGCGAAATACGTTGGTCACTTTGCCAAACTCAAAGGCATCGGCTAAGGTCGTAAACACCGCTTGAATCGCTTCTGGACGGCCCAGAAACACCACGGGGGGCGAAGCGGGCCCCAACACGCGGGCGGTAAATGTATCGCCGTATTTGGCCGAGTAGCGATCGAAAAATGCGATCGGGTCCGCTACCAGCGAAAGCGTTTGGAACAAAGCAGGAGAACGAGATCCGGTAGGCAGCGTCATTGAAAAACTGGCGATACACAATATTTCTAGTTTATATCGATCGACCTTGCACCCTGAAATTTATCTGCGAGCGATCGCTTCGGCAAGTAGGAAAAATAGTAATGCTATCCCGATCGATCGCAGATTGTATGGCTAGCTTCCCAGCCTAAACTGCTAGCAGTTGTAGGTTTAGATGAAATGGATGCTAGCGATCGTTTGGGCATTCTGCTCGCGAAAATCAAATGACTTTGGGATACAATTGTTGTAAAAGCTGGTAGCCTGTTGGCTGAATTTGTTATGACATTAACATCCCGTATTGTTCATAGCGACCCCGATATTCTGGGGGGAACCCCTGTTTTTGTTGGGACTCGTGTACCAATGAGAACCCTACTTGATTATCTTGAAGCTGGTGATTCATTAGAGGTATTTCTAGACCATTTCCCTAGTGTCAGTCGAGAACAGACAATAGCAGCTCTTGAATTAGCCAAGGAAATGCTGACAGCCTATGCGAATCCTGCTTGATGAATGTGCCCCACGACCTTTAAAGCGTGAACTTGCTGATTACGAGATACGCACAGTTGTTGAGATGGGATGGTCAGGAAAAAAGAACGGTGAATTGCTGCGACTTATGAGTCAAGAGGGCTTCACGATTCTGCTCACCACAGATCAAAATTTGCGATATCAGCAAAACTTGCAGCAAGCTGGAGTAGCAGTCGTTGTTCTTGTAGCATCCAGCAACAGACTTCCTGATTTACTTCCTCTGATACCAGATGCTCGTAACGTTTTGAATACTATTACTCCGGGGGAAGTGATTGAAGTCGGAGGTTCTTAAAAGTTCTCTAGCTGACGCAGCAAAACCACGCCCCTGCACCCGATCGCACAGAGGTTATTTGTTAGGAACGGAGGTAGTCTGCGGCGGGTGATTGACACCGTTAGATCGCTCTATTCCTGGGAGGGTGGATCTGCAGATTGTACGGCTAGCTTCCCAACCTAACATGACTGTTTTACGCTCTACTCCCCAGCCATAGCCACCGAGTTCTCCAGATTCTCGAATGACTCGGTGACATGGAATTAGATAGCCGATAGGATTGTTACCGATCGCATTTCCTACGGCTCTAGCAGCAGTTGGGCGAGCTACCAGTTGAGCTATAGTCTGATAGGTGGCGATCGCACCAAATGGCAATTTCAAAAGTGCTCGCCAAACTTGAATCTGAAAGTTAGTGCCTTTTACCAACAGCGTTAGTGGTTTTTGCTCGCTGAGAGTTTCTGAATTGAAAATCAGGTCACGCAATGATTGAGTGGCTTGCTCATCACGAATGATTTCAGCGTTTTTCCAGGCCAATCGCAGTCTTTGTGCAGCGGCTTGTTCGTCTGTTGTCTCCAAGAAATAAAGATTACAAATACCGCGGGCAGTTGTCGCGATTAGAGATGTACCAAACGGGGTATCATGAATGCCATAGCGAATTTGTAAACCTGCTCCGCCTGCTTTGAACTCCCCTGGTGACATTGCTTCCAAGGTGACAAATAAATCGTGTAATCGTCCGGGACTCGATAGTCTCACGTCCAATGTTAGGTCTAGAAGGCTTTTAGTCTCAGTGATTTTTGACTTGGCATATTCAACTGTCAGATATTGCAAAAACCGCTTGGGGCTAATGCCTGCCCATTGAGTAAATAGTCGCTGAAAATGATATTCACTAAGTCCTATGTGCTGGGCCACAGTTGCCAGATTGGGCTGGTTTAGGTGGTGTTGTCGCATAAAGGCGATCGCCCGAGCAATCCGGTGATAATCTTCGCTAGCATAGACACTCGCATTCTGCATCGAAATCATCTAGTCTAAGTCAAGGGAATTTTGATGTTTCCTCACTTTAGCCATAGACTAGGCTCAAAGCCACCCGTTTCTTGCGGTGAATGCAGCCCGTCGATTTTAGATTTTAGATTAGACCTCTTGCAAAAATAACTCGGACGGGCAAGATGCCCATCCCACAAGAATTATTTTTTCTTGTGGGATGGGCATCTTGCCCGTCCAATAAATTTATGAAAAGGACTTTTGCAAGAGGTCTATTTTAGATTTTAGATTGAAGAGATTGAAGAAACCGACCTCATATCGTTTCCGGTTGGATGGGAATGATATAGCGGTTGTCAAGAAAGTGAGGTATGCCCTATGCCCACGGAGGCCTATGCCCACGGAGGCCTATGCCTTATGCCAGATAGTACCTCATGTTACTGAGAAAGGCTATAAAGTCAAGGTCAATAATTCCACATTCCCCCACGGACCACTCCCCATCATTCCGGTGTTACCGGAATTGATATCACCCACCGCGCAACTGCATCACCAAGTGAACTAATTCCGGTAAAATCAGCTTTTCCACAGCTAGTTTGACGGCATTGCTAGAGCCAGGAAGAGAAAAGACTAACTTGCCTTTATACACGCCTGCAACGGCGCGAGAGGCGATCGCCCTCGAACCAATTTCTTGATAGCTCAAAAACCGAAATATCTCCCCAAATCCCGGTAAAATCCTGTCCAGCAAACTCTCCATGACCTCGTAAGTCGTATCTCGGGGAGCGATGCCCGTCCCGCCGTTAACAATGATTGCATCCACATCTTCACGCTGGGAAAACGCCTGCATTTGCAATACAATTTTTGCCGCATCATCTTTAACAACAGTGTAAGCTACCACATAGTGACCGGCATCTTTTAGCAGGTTATTAGTTAACAAGCCGCTATTGTCTGTTTCAGCCGAGCGCGTGTCGCTAACAGTAATGATAGCGCAATTTACGGTTATTTTAGATAAGTCGGGGTGAGGAATTTGCGTCATAGTGTCTTCTTCTAAGTAATCGGCAACCGGCAACGGGCGATCGGCTAATTACCAATTGCCAATTACCAATTACCAACTACCCATTATGCCTTGCTAAATCCTAAGCCGTTTGCTTCCGAGTAGCGTTCCATGAAACGCATAAATCGATCCCATTCTGCGGGACTTTTCATTATATAAAGAGCTTCCAAACCCGCAGGCTGACCGTTGATGAACTTAGCATTAACCTCGCGAGTGAGGAGTTCGCCTTCGTCGTCGATCATGTACATTCCAGTAATGTCTTCGGTACTGGTGCTGCTGAGAGCTTTGGGATTTTCAAAGGTAAACCTGGCAGTGCCTTGCTCTCCGCTTTTAGAACGGGTTAGGCGCACTTCGGGCACAGCATCTTCGTCTATACCCCGAGAGAATTGAATTTTAGCCATAATCTGACAGTGGAACCTTAAGGATTGCTTAATTTCTTAATGTTCAATCATAAAACGATTCGGGTACTCGCAAATCAAGACTTGGGAGAGTGGAAGTGGGCGAGTGTGGGTGAGTGTGAGCCAGAGTGAGGGAATCGCAGACAAGGGCGAGGGGAGATGGGTTGATTCTTTGTACCCCAAGTTATCCTCTCCCTTGTCTCCCAATTCCCTTAGACGATGTAGGGAGAGTTAATTGGCTAGGCCCGGTTTGTGGCTACCAGAGTTTGGTAGTTGACATACTCACCGACCTGAAGGTACGGTGATTCTTAAGCCTCGCGACTTAAGTTTCTGCTTCTTCGCAACTGCCTCCACCCTCAAAGAGTTTTGGTCTTATGTTCGCTCTCGCGCACTAACCCCGCAAGAGAAAGCGGTTTTTACGTGTCGAATACCAAACGGAATTCTTCGTAGTTTTGATTCTAGGGTTAGACTTCCATTGCCCTATCCTATGCATCCCGGTCTACCGATTTTGCGAAAGCCGCCAGCACAAGGCTGAACTTCGCTCGTATAGGCTGTTTGATCCATCGTCTCGGGTGGGTCGTTGACCAATTACATTCTAATATAAAGCCGTCCTAAAAGGACGGGGTTTCTACCCAAATTTGTGATGAAGGCGGATATCTCGCCGTGGGTGATGTCGCGGGCGAGGGAAAGCTTTTCGCGCACGGGATAGTTGACCACGATTTTGCCCTCTGTGGCGGTTGCTATCTCGTCGGTGGCAAAACTGGGAATCTGAGCTCGATCGACATAAACGCTCAAAGAATTGGGATTGTCGCCGACAAACTGCAAGCCGTTTACCAAAGATTCGATCGTCTCAGCTATAGTCAAATTCTGCTGCGGGCGAAACGTGCTGTCTGGATATCCAGCCAAAAACCCAGCTAGATTAGCCCGGGCGATCCGTGCGCCCAAAAATCCGCCGCCTCACGGCGCGGCAACAATTCAAACGCCTTCGCCAGCAAAGCCGCATACTGAACCCTAGTTAAACTCTCGTCATGTACGATCGATCGAGATTCCCTGCCCAAAAACCTTAACCGCTTTAGCCAAATCAGTTTCACCCATTAAAATGCAGCGTCTTAGCAAATCGATATCCAGCGTTTCCAATCCTGACAGTTGACTCTGAATTACTTGCTCGTAGCCATCTTCGCCCAGATGATACAGCCGCAGCGTGCCATCTTCCCAAAACCAGATTTCAGGCACGCCCAAAGCTCGATATTTTGGCAACTTGCTCAGTCCACCGCTAGTTTGACACTCCCCAGCCTAAAGGCGTGGGGATTCTTAATTCATCGACTGACCTTTAAGCACCATGTCAAGAGCGGCAGTCCTTAAACCTTTCAACCGTACAATAGTACAAATTGACGAGTCTAATTCACAGTAACCCCAGTGGGTCTATCTCCAAAAGCGTACTAGGATACAAGCCTAGAGTTTGGGTATGCCCTACCCTACTTAACAAATCAAGAAATTGTTTGTTTTTACTGGTTTAAGGATGCGTTGATCCTTTAGCTGTTTTAAGAGTTTTCGCCGCTCTGCGTCCCCCGGTTTATACCTAAAAGTGTGTCTTAACTGTTTCACGAGGGTATTGCGAGTTTAACCTTGACTATTTTAATATACTACAAATACCAGCAATTCCTAATTTTTAGGAATGGATTTAAGAAATTAAACCCGCCCTAGAAGGACGGGTTTTAAACCCAATTTCCTGATAAACCACCTCGATCGACAAATCGGGAATCAACTTAGGTTCTCCCAAACAAAACGATTTGTCTGCTTGAGTTGAAGCTTCTCCCGTTTTCTCCTGCGTCATTGAACCAGAAGGGTAAAACTTAATAGCTTGTTGCAGCAGAAAAGTGGTCACCAAGTAACCAATGATTTCAGAAAAATTTTCGTGTTGGAATCCCGGCATCAGAATCTCGATCGCACCTGCAAAAAAAGACAACTTTATGCCAGGGGAATCTTCCGAAACCTTCTGGATTAACTTGAATTGCTCCCAAGTGCCGTTGAGCACCACTCGCCCATCGAGAGTTTCCCGATCGAGAACTTGTGTCATTGACCCGCACCATTATCTCTTATCGGGATTATAACGCATTGGGCGATCGATCCTACAGAATATCCATGCAGCAATTGTAGCTGAGGAATCCGAACAGTTCTTTCTCGTTTTATCAGAGCCAGTACGAATCACAATTGTATTATGTCCGGTCGCTCGATCGCAATATTTGAGCAAGCTTGCGTGGGTTTACGAGACAGGACTTACCCAGGCACACTATATACAGTAATATCGCCTTTTTAACATCAAATAACCAAATGAAGATTGGAAAGCAGCAGGGATGGAAGCTTACGCTTGCTTATAACTCTATAGAGGATAACTCTATTAACTTTTGTTTCTCTAGCTCTATTCTTTGTTTTAAATTCATCGCCGGCCAGTTTGTATATGAATACTCAAAATTAAACCAAGGCAGAAAAGTTAATTTTTTCCATAAAGATGGTTTAATTGCTTTTTTACTGAAAGGGTTTTCTAAAATTACCGTATTTCGGGAAAAAGATATTATGACACCATCTAATTTCGTCGTAGATTTTCTAAATCGTCCCTTATGACCCATTTTTACTACACGGTTAAGAACCGTATCCAATCTAAAGTCTTGAAAGATAGGAGCATCTTTCCATCCATAAAAGGCATACCAAAATTCTCCCGAGTCAAAAGCCCCATTCCAAGTTCTTACAGGTAATACTCTCTCGACTTTATCTAATAATTCCCATCCCTCATCTTGAAAATCTAACCATAGGATAGACGTAGACTCTGTACTCATTTGATGTTCTCTTTCTTTTATAGCGCATAGTTTCCTTATAGCATTTGCAGTTACATTTTCATCTTTTTTTGGTTTTCCAAAAGGAACAGTTTTATGCTCACCAATAACCAATCCTGTCTTTCTGTCACTCTCAGTCCTTTCATTCCTTAAATCATTGTAGAAGTTTTCTAACGATTCAGATTCTTCATCATAAAATTGCTTTGAGTGTACTTCTATCCAAACTTTTTCTTGGTTATCTTCAACCCAAAAATCCGCTCCGTCTCTGCTTCTTGATTCTACTGAAATACCAGCCTGTAGTATGTATCCCAAAGCTCTGATTTCTCCTAAAGCTCCAGAAGAAGTTGAATAATCATCAATATTAAGAAGCCTTGGCTTTAAATTCATAAGCCATTGAGTATGATGTTGCTTGAGATGCCTCAATGCTGTTTCAGTATTTTTTATAACTTGAAAGTCTCTTTCGACTCCCTCTCTGGGATATAATAGTCTCTTGACAGGGTGACACCTATCTTTGATGGTAGTATTTCTTATATTTTCTATTTCCGATTCCGAAAGCTCTAAAAATTGTTTTAGTTGATCTGTCATTTATTTACAATAATTAACAATTTACAACAGGTATTTTCGATGAAAAACCCTTTATCAATTATAGACCCTCAACTAGCCGCGCAGTGGCATCCCACAAAAAATCGTGGGCTCACTCCAGAACAAGTGGCAGCAGGCTCAGCAAAAAAAGCTTGGTGGAAATGCTCTAATGGGCCTGACCACGAATGGCCAGCTTCTATTACAGGAAAACCCTCAAGATTAGGCGCATCACCATACTTTGTATCAAGAATCAAGAAAAGATTGGGCAGTTATTCCCTACGAGGAGATGATTCGCTGGTGTCAACAACGTAGCGACTACACTATTGGTGATTTTGGTTCCGGTGAAGCAAAATTAGCTGAGGCAGTTTCAGATAGACATACAGTTTACAGCTTTGACCATATTGCTATCAATGATAATGCGATCGCCTGCGATGCCTTAATTCCCGGTCAATTTCACAATACAAGACGCATCCAAAACCACTACAATTTGATTCTGAAAAACCGCACAACTTGTCATTGCGGAAGCTAAGGCGGGAATTTTCCCTTGTTCGAGAGAAAGCCTCGCCTCCGGTATAGAATCAAATAGATTTAGCCAGCCATCATCCTTTATATACTGAAGAGTCAAAGCATTGCGATCGAGCATCCAAAAATCAACTCCATAGCTATTAATGAAACTTTGCAATACAGCTCGATCGGGAGTGTATTGAGCGCGAATTAAATCGTTAAGTCGCTGCCGATATCTGCTGTAATAGCCTTTCTGATAAGGCACTGCATATTCCTTAGCCACCAGAACCGAACGCTGACTAAATGTTGGCAAATGATCCGTATCGGTCGCGATCGAAGCAATCAGGATATCTTTAGGTTGTTGCTCAAAAAATTTGTACAAACCCGGCATTTTACCTTCTACATACCCGACTGTGGGAAATTTTTTGGCAAAGCAGGGATAAAGCACCACTACGACAGCGATTATCGCTATCGTAATTAGTGCAACTAGACTTTTAAAATTAAATCTTGTTGCGGTTTTCGATGCCCAATGACCGACTCCATCGATAATTAAAGTTAGGGCGATCGCAGTTATTAAAACAACAATAAATCGCAAGCTGTAGGCTGTATAGCGACCTGGTTGATACAGCTTAAAAATGGTAGCATGAGCAGCAAAAAACATCGCCGAGGATGCTAAAAATAGCTGCAGCAAAAGCCAGATTTGGCGTTGAATCTGATTTGCTAAGGGAAAAGCCGATCGCAAAAACAGCAGTACCGGAAATAACAATCCGACACAGTGAGTTACAGGCGTAAACAGCGACTTGGGAAACATCCCGCTGCCCCGCCCTGTCAACCAATAATCTTTGGGGTTTGGATGAAAAAAAGCATATCTGCCGCCTGGTGCAAATTCGCCCATTTTCTTCGCTTCTGCTGCGGTATAAGTTGGGCCAAATTCAGAGTTATCTAAGGCATAGGGCAGCATTACTAAAAAGATTACTCCCAAACCTGTAGTGCAAAATAGGTAATTAGTTCGATCGCCCGACAAGCGCAAACCGCCATTTTCCCAGCATAGCAGCCGCAAAACTAAAATTCCAGCAGCAACCAAGGCGTAAGGAGGATAGAATAGTCCGATCAGGGCGATCGCTCCCAAACAAGGCAGCAAGGAACTGCGCGACAAATAATATAAAAAAGCAAGAAATATCGGATAGATAAAAGCTCTTGGCGTTGTGGAAGCCAAATCGTCGGTCATCCACATATGCTGATTTAGCAGCAAAGATGCAATAAATCCAGTCATCGGCACTGGCAGCATTTCTAGGCAAAGGCCAAAACAGTAATAAGTGGAGATTAAGCCGAGAAATAGTGGCAATATTTTGTGAAAAAATAGCGGGTGAATGCCAATTGTTGCGGCTAATTTGTAGAGCGTGCTGTATCCGGCGGGGGCGACTGATTGAAAATAATTAGCAATGAAATCGTTGGGGAATAATTCCGGATCGACAAACCGCATCATCCAGAAAACGTGCTGCCTCGCATCGTCTTGCACCATATACTCGGCGCTAAAGACTTGCTTGAGTCCTAAAATACCATAAACTGTGGCAAATGTCAAGCTCAGAGTCAACCAAAATATTGTGTGCGATCGGGATTTGCGATCGACTGTAGCAGTCAGAAATTTGTGCAACCGAGCTATTAATACCATTTGAGATTTGAGATTTGAGATTTGAGATTTGAGAATGACTGATTTGCAAAAGTACGATTATATCATGCCCGCTCAATTACCCCTAATAAAAAGTGTTTGTCGTGAGGACTTTAGTCCTCACGACAAACCGCTTTACCTTCAACTTCGCCCTATTTTAGATTATTTTCCCGGCCGCACACCCGCAATTTTAAGGCGAATCCGATACAGACTGGTATTTGCCGTAATGTAAAGCGTTTTGCGATCGCTTTCTCCCCAAGCCAAATTAGTCGCCGTCTCAGGCACAGAAATCTTCCCCAAAACCTTGCCATCCGGCGATAAAATCCACACTCCCCCCGGCCCGGTGCTGTAAACGTTCCCCTGTAAATCAACTTTTAGACCGTCAGGAACTCCGCCTTGACTGGCGTCTTTTAAATCCGCAAAAAGCCGCTCATTTGTAACAGTTCCGTCCGGTTTTACATCGTAAACAGCAATGTATCTCGCTTCCGAATTGTTGACATAAAGTTTTTGCTCGTCTGGTGAAAAGGCGATGCCATTCGGCAGCACCAAATCCTTAACCAGCAGAGTTAATTTTCCGTCGGGTGCCAGCCTGTAAACACCGTAAAAACCCAATTCTTCCTGGTCTTTACTAACACCGTAGGACGGATCTGTAAAATAAATGCTGCCGTCGGATTTAACAACCAAATCGTTCGGACTGTTGAGCCGCTTGCCCTCGTATCTATCCGCCAATGTGATAACTTTGCCGTCCTTTTCAGTGCGGGATACGCGGCGATTTTCGTGTTCGGCAGTAAGTAAGCGGTTTTCTTTGTCTAAAGTATTCCCGTTGGCTTTTCCCGAAGGGCGGCGAAATACCTCAACTTGTTGATTTGATGTGAGTTTATAGATAATACTAGCGGGAATATCGCTAAACAGCAAAAAGCCGTCTGGATGCCAAATCGGGCCTTCTATAAATTGGAAATCGCCAGCTACTTTTTCTAATTTCGCACTGTCATCAATAATATTTTGCACGGTGTTTTTTTTCTCCCTATTTTCCGTTTGGGCGGTCAAGTTTGTTAAGTTACCCCTGAGTTTTTTGCTGGGGTTGCTGACTGCTAAACTTAATACTATCAACAACAAACTAATTGTAGCAATTTTGATTGTCATGTTGGCGATATTAATTGCATTGATTGAGAACGGTATTGAAATCGATCGTACCGCATTTATATTACAAAAGTTATTGCTAGTTCAAGCAAACTGCTGCGGGCTAGCATAGTATAGTAATGTCATTTCAATTAGCGATCGCCACCTGCTGACATTCCTGAAGTTGACACGCCTTAGGATAGATTCAAATCAGAAATAATATCTAGCTATATGCTTTCTACCTTACCGATGAAGATTGGAACAAAGCCAATCGATTAATTTTACCGTGCGATCGCGAACTGGGTATTGAATGGGTGCGTTCCTATGTGTCGCTGGATAAAACCCGTGTGGTGTGCGAACTGAATGCACCCGATGCGGAAGTGATTCTAGAAGTCCACCGTAAAGCAGGAATTTTGTTCGGGGTTGGGTCTGCAGAAGTTCTGAGACTTTGAACAGGAGCATCTCATTTTGTGACATATTGCCTGAGTATAGGTGAAATCGTGTAAAAATTTGCTTGTTGTTCAATCAAGCAGCGCCGCGATAAAGATTGCAGCGCATTTACCAAATCTGGTGCGGGAATTCGGCTATTTTCTAGCAATTGGGTGAGGTTAATTGTATCGCTTGCTTGCGCCAATAAGGAGAGGACTTGTTTTTCAAGTTCGCATAGGCGATCGCACTGCTGCTGTAAAACATCTTTCAAATCTTCGGGCAACAATATAGTATCATCTGGGAATAACTCTGTCACGCATCCGCCCAAGTCTTGAATCAGATTGGCGACGCTTTTTAACCAGAGGGGATTGCCTTGGTAGCGGTGAATCAGTGCTGAGTAGTTGTCGGTGTCGGCTAATCCATAATCTCTGAGTATTTCCCGTGCGGCTGCGATGTCTAAACCTTTGAGTTGTAAGGTGTTAATGGGAGTATTGGGGCTTTGAACTTGAGTAACTTCTCTGGGTTCCAACCGATTAGCAGGAAGCAGCTTTGATGAGATAATTTTTCTATTTGTTTGAAGAAAGAGCGATAGTCTTGGTATTCTGGTTTATATTTTCCTGCCAATTCACCGCTGCTGAACTGATTATGAATGTCATCTAAGACTACTAAGCAGCGATGTTTTTGTAAATATTTAATTAGGGGTAATGCTTTCTGGGTGGTTGTGGGTGATTCTTGCTTTTGGGAGTGGGAGAAAAACTGGATTAAGTGGGCTTCAAATTCACCGAGGGTGGGGGATGTGTCGAGATTGCACCAAATGACGTATTCAAACTCGTCTTTGATTTGTTGGACGAGTTGCACTGCTAGTGTGGTTTTGCCGATACCGCTGGTGCCGGTGAGGGCTATGAGGCTGCTGTTGTGTTGTAAAATCCAGTTTTTGAGGGTTTGGAGTTGGGGGGTGCGATCGAAGAAAGCACCTAATTCTGGCATCTGGCTTAAATCTTGATGCGAGGTTGATTGATTTGGTGGGTCTGAGTTTGGTATGTTTGCTGGGTGTGTGGCTTCTCCACAGATGTTAAAATTACCGATGGCTACAACGTCGCCTTGTGCAAAATTTGAAACCTGAGAGATTTGGAATCTCTTAATTGCCGATCGTAAATTTGTTTTACTGACATCTTCTCCTAATTCTTCTGAAAGTATTTGCCATAACTTTGAGCCAACATCCCTGACATAACTCTCGTTACAGTGAATCTCCTCTGCAATTTTGGTGTATTTCTCACCTTGCATGGTTCCCCGCAGAATCGCCTCTTGTAAGTCATCAAGATGCTTGCCTGTCTTGGCAAATACAATCTCGTCAGCCATTTTTAACACTTCCTTAAGATTCATGCGGCATCGCAGATGTTGTTGTGATTTTCCGTATTATACCTAACTTTTTACAACATTTTCTGGCATTTACAAACATTTTTCACACAATGCGAGTTCTAGTAGCCAACAAAATTGCTAACAAATTGTGTATTTTTAGAGTAGACAAAGCTTTATTGTTTTGATAACTTATAAATGTAGTATTTAAGCATCAATCATAACGCTACAATCATGGATATTATTCTTAAATCCTTGTTCAATGACTTTAAAAATAATTTTGAATTAGATACTGCCACAGATGGTGCTGCATTTGAAAAGTTTGTCAATTACATTCTGTTTAGTCTTGATTATCCTGATATTTTTACGGCAGATGCTGAATTACTAGATTTTGTCTGTGTTGGTGCAGGTAATGATACTGGTATAGATGGAATAGGAATTAAAGTTAACGATAGATTAGTTAAAAGCATTGATGAGATTAGCGAAATTGTACAGGAAAGTAGAAGAGTCAATATTGATTTTTTATTCATTCAATCGAAAATGCGGCCAGAATTTGATATTGCAGTTTTGAATAAATTTGGAACAGGAGTTAAAGTATTTTTTTCGGATTCACCCTATCTACCTCAGAACCCTCGAATTAAAGAATTTCGGGAAATTAAGGATTTTATCTACTCCAATGAGGAAGTAATTAGAAAACTTGAGAAAACCCCAAGCCTTGTTCTTTATTATGTCAGTACAGCAAGAGCAGAACCAAGAGATGACCACTTTTCAGGCTGTAAACAATTCCTGATAAGGGAACTTGAAAAAGTAGAACAATTTGAACGTGTTGAAGTAAAAATTGTTGGAGGAGAGCAGCTCAAGAACTTCTGTCGAGAGTTAAAAAATCAGTTTGATGTTCAAATGAATGTCATTGATATTTTTCCAATGATCGTAGATAGTAAAACCGATGTCAAAAAAGCATATGCTTTTACTTGTGAAGCATTAGAGTTCTTAAAAATTCTCACAAAAGAAGATGGTTCACTGCGTCGCTCTCTATTTAATGACAACGTTCGTGACTATTTAGGAGATAATAAGACTGTCAATAGTGAAATCGAAACTACAATCAATGAAAATCCCGAAATGTTTTTGCTGTGCAACAATGGAATTACGATTGTATGCAGCGAATTTGAACAGGTTCGGGATAAGCTAGTAAAAATTGAGAATCCTCAAATTGTTAACGGTTGTCAAACAAGTAACTCTTTATTTAACCAAAGAGAGAACCCAAGTATTGAGAAAGTAAAACTTCTTATCCGACTGATATCTACAGAAAATCCTGGAATTTCCAATAAAATTGTCAGAGGAACTAACAAACAAAATCAGGTTTTGGAAGAAGCTTTTGAGACGACGCGAGCTTTTCATTAAGATATATTAGAGCCTTTTTTTCTGGCCTTTGAAAATGAGGTAAAACTTTATTATGAAAGACGGTCTAAACAATATAACAACGACCCTCACATCAAAAAAGATCAAATTGTAAACTTAAAAACCTTGACTCAAGTATTTGTTAGTGTTTTTCTCGATTCTCCTCATGACGGACATAGACATGAAGCAACGCTTTTGAAAAACTATGTAGGACAAAAAGAACCAAGAAAAATTTTTGTAGAAGAGCATAGTCCATATCCTTACTATATCTCCGCTCTTATTTGGTATAGGTTTGAAAAATACTTTAGAAATAGTGAAAGAGATCAAAAATCTCAAGAAATATATAAAACATATAAAGCTCATCTTTATTTAATCTTTAGGATGAGTGTAGGAGAATTTCCTCCAAAAATGACAAAACACAAACCTATGGAGGATTACTGTAAAAAACTTCTGGATATTTTACAAGAAGACCAATTTACAGAAAGATTAGTAACGGTCTTGGAAATATTTTATAAAACCCAAAGTTTATGGGTTGGAGAGGGAAAAAGTCCTTACGGAATAAAAGATCGTAAGGAATTTACGGACTTGCTACTCAAAGTGGCTCGTGAGAAGTTTATTCAAGGTCAATTAGTAGAACAAAAAGAAGATGAAGATAACATACTTTACGAAGGAATTGTTCTAAAAATTATTCAAAAAGATGATGGCTCTTGGTTTGGTTTCATAAAACACGTAAGTCGAGATGAGGATGAAGATAATGTATATTTTGACAATCGTAGCTATAAAGGAAATATAAAAGATATATCTCTTAATACTCATGTCCGGTTTGAAAGAGGCAGGAATAGTAAAGGGTATTTTTGTATCGATGTTCAACGAACTAATGAATGAGATAATACAAATTTTGTCCGCGTAGCTATTTCTTATTAGACCTCTTGCAAAAGTCCTTTTCATAAATTTATTGGACGGGCAAGATGTCTATTTTGTCCCATCGGAGCGATGTCATACTAACAAGGGCACTGATTGCATGGAGGGTGTGAAGCGTAGCTATCCCGTAAGGAATCGCCCCACCGAAAAAAAGGGCGATCGCACACCCTATTAACTTTCTGTTCAACTCACTAATACATACAGATCGGGTTTGAGTTTTCCGATTCATATTTTCCTTTCGCCATTTCACCCTAGATAGTAGAATAGAGCAGTAAGCTGGGCAACTGCCCACCTCCTAAAGCCGCTTGAGAGTAGAATATATCTATGAAGTTTCATTGGGACTCAAACAAAGCGAGTAGCAATGCCAAAAAGCATGGTGTGTCTTTTGAAGAGGCTGTCACTGTCTTCGGAGATCCACTGGCTATTACAATTTCTGACCCTGATCACTCCCTAGGTGAGATCCGTCTTTTGACGATAGGTCAGTCGATCTTGCAACGTCTTTTGGTTGTTTCCCACACGGAACGAGAAGGTGAGGTGCGTTTAATCAGCGCCCGTTTAGCCACCCGACAGGAGAGAAGAAATTATGAGTCAGAAATCTGAAGAAACAGTCAATGACGAGATGAAACCTGAATATGATTTTTCAGGCGGTGTTCGTGGCAAATACTATGAAGCTTATACGCAATCCAGTAATGTTGTGATTCTCGATCCAGATGTAGCAGAGATATTTCGAGACTCAGCTTCTGTAAATGAAGCGTTGCGATTGCTTGCAAAAATTGCCAAGTCTGTCACAGTCTAATTAACTGTTTCAAAATTTTGCTGATGAATCTGGGTGAGTTGCATTCATTGCGATCGCCCCAGCCAGCATATTCGGTTGACCCTCTTAAAACTTAACCTCTTTTTTCACTTCCACTTTTATCGATTTCCACCATCTCAAAGATTGAACCCTTGTAGAACAGGCCAGAAAGCCTGTTCCTGATTCCGAACGGTTTGGGAACAGTTGAGGAACGCTTTCGGAACGCTTCAATAATTAACTTAGATTCAGATGCAAAGAAAGGCTTCTGAATCTGGCATCAATCCCATGAGTTAGCCAGAGACGAAAGTGCGATCGCAGAGGTTGGTATGTCAACTGCTTAAGTTGACCTAATTTTCTAGTCTTTAACCCTGACTTCAGAGGACTGAAGTCCTTACTACAAACCAGGTTCGTAGTAAGGACTTTAGTCCTCTCAACTGTTAACCAGGAAATGACACGAATAGAAAGGCAATACCGATCGCGATCGCACCGATACCCATGACAAAAGACCAGAAGCGGTGATAACTACTAACCACCGTACCGCTATCGGTTTCAAGCTGAATCAAATCCATCCAAGGTGCGACACCTCGGCGGAACCAACCCAAAGCGCTAACATCCATTCCCATCAAACTTTTAACCCGTTTCATGCCAAACAGAAAATTACCAATAGGTCCAAAACGAGAAGCATAGCGCAGATAAATCATTCCCGTTGTGTCTTGCAATTTCAAATCAGAACCGAAGGTATAACCCGCATCACCGCGACCAATTAATTCGCCTTGCAGTTTCGCAGGTTGACCCCGCAAAGGACTGGCATAAGGGTCAGACATTAAGGTTAAAACATCCAAAGGTTGGGCTTGTTTGTAATTGGGGAACATCACCAAAGTCTTGAGCAAAATGCCCAGGCCCAAAGCGATTAAAGGACAAGCAACCATCATCATCGGATTTACAGCATACAGGGCAATGCCGATCGCCAAACCCACAGCTAAGCCCAGAGTTTCTGCACTGTACAGCAGCAAATCGAACACAAAATTTCCGTACAATCTCCCCTTACTCAAAAGGTTGCCTTCGCCGACAATCCGGCCCATGTCAAACTCAACATCCAAGCCTAATTGTTCGGCATAAGTGCTCAAAGCCCGAACTCGTTTTCCAGTCAGCGGGTGAGTAGAGTTCAACTCCATCCACCAACCCCAGGGATTAAACATATCCCACAAAAACACTCGCCCAATCTTTTCTGGTTCCGAAGAAATCCTGTAAGCAGTGCCAGTAGATGTGGCAGCTTTGGCATCGTAAATGCCTAAAGCGCGAGTTCCTTCTAATAAGCGGCTGGGTTCTGTTGCTCTTTGTCCTTCTTCCAAAATACCGTAAGCAATTTTTACCAAAGCGCGGGATAAAGCATTGGGATTGCCAGTAGTTTCGGCAGCAAAATGGTCGGCAAAATATTCTCGCGTCCGCGACAAATACAGCAATAAATAAGTGCCAGCGATGTAAAACAAATAAGCAACAGCAGCTACAGTACCCGCCGCATCTTTAACTTTGCTGCCACCACTTCGACCCATCCTTTGAGCAGTAGTGTAAATTAAATAAGTAATCTGCACTAAAGTCGAAGCTAAAGTCATTACTGCAAAGTCCCAGTGGACGATGTGACCGAGTTCGTGGGCGTAAACAGTGGCAATTTCCTCATCGTCTAAATAGGTGAAAAGACCTTGACTGACGACTAAGCGAGCGCTGTTGGGAAATGAACCGTAAGTAAAAGCAGTAGGGTTTTGGTCGTCGATAATTCCTAAACGCGGCTGCTGGAGTTTTTTCTGCTTGCAAACTTTCTTAATAACTTTCGCTGTTTCGGGACTTAGGCTTTTAATTTCTGCTAGGGAAACCCAGCGAGTATGGTAGAGCCAATTTTGGGTTAAGTCCATCAAGTAAGGCGATAGGAAAAAAGCAGCGATGTTAAAAATCAGAGTTATGGGAAGTGCGATCGACAATCCGACGACTGGATCGGGACTGTTGAGAATCAAAACTGAGGCTAAGGATAGCGCTAACACCATACCAAATAGCATGGTGATGGTGACGCCGGAAGCTAAAACGAGATTTGAGCCAGTTTTCTGTATCAGTTTAACGCCGGCTTTGCGCGATCGCCCTGCCTTGCGTAAAGGGGCCTGAGATGACATAATACTCTCCGAAGGTTATTGACAAATGGCAATGCTCGTGGGATTTTGTCTATACTTCACTGTTTTAACCTGTAAATGCGAATCGCTATAAGGGATCTCAACAAAAATATAGAATTTCCTTGAGAATTGTTAAAACTGAAAACCGCCCCTAAATTTATTTCTGGGGATTCAATTCAAAACTCAAAACCCAAAACCCAAAACTATTTAAAATTTACCGCCATGTCTATTATTGAAATTGCCCAAAAAACGCGCGTATCTGCTAGAAAGTTGGCAGTTTTGTCCGCTGATGCCAAAAATCAAGCTATTGAGGCTATGGCTAAAGCTTTAGAAGCTGCTGCGCCGGATATTGTGGCGGCGAATGCGGCTGATTGCAAGGCGGCCCAGGCGGATGGAATTGCGAAACCGCTGTACGATCGCCTAAAGTTGGATGAGAGCAAGTTGAAAAGTGCGATCGCAGGCCTGCGCGACGTTGCGAAACTCCCTGAGCCGATCGGTGTCGTGCAAATTCACCGTGAATTGGATACAGGATTAATTCTGAAGCGCATCACCTGTCCTTTGGGCGTTTTAGGCATTATTTTTGAAGCGCGCCCCGAAGCTTTAATTCAGATAGTATCCTTGGCAATCAAATCAGGAAACGGCGTCATTCTCAAAGGCGGCAAAGAAGCAGTCCGTTCCTGCGAAATATTGACAAAAGTGATACATCAAGCATTAGCCGAAACTGCGGTTAATCCAGAAGTCGTGCAGTTGCTCACCACGCGGGAAGAAACAATCGAACTGCTCAAAATGGATGAATATGTAGATTTGATTATTCCCAGAGGTTCTAATTCCTTCGTGCGGTTCGTGCAGGAAAACACGCGGATTCCCGTGTTAGGACACGCCGACGGAATTTGTCATTTGTACGCAGACAAAGCGGCGGCTATTCAGAAAGCAGTAGAGATTTCTGTTGATGCAAAAACTCAGTATCCAGCCGCCTGCAATGCCATTGAAACTTTGTTAGTTCACAGGGCGATCGCCCCCAAATTCCTGCCCGCAGTTGCCGAAGCTTTGCAGCAGAAAAAAGTCGAATTGCGGGGAGACGAAAAAACTCGCGCCATCCTCGAAAATATTGCCGAAGCGACAGAAACCGATTGGTCTACCGAATACAGCGATTTAATTTTGTCAATAAAAATAGTAGATTCTGTGGAAGAGGCAATTAACCATATCAATACATATGGTTCCAGACATACAGATGTCATTGTTACCGAAGACAGCGAAGCCGCCGAAACATTTTTAAATGGAGTCGATGCGGCCGGAGTTTATCACAATTGTTCGACTCGATTTGCCGACGGTTTCCGTTACGGCTTCGGTGCTGAAGTGGGGATTAGCACGCAGCAAATGCCACCTCGCGGGCCTGTCGGTTTAGAGGGGTTGATTACCTATAAGTATCGAGTTGTTGGAGATGGCCATGTTGCCGCGAGTTATGTAGGGAAAGATGCTAAGGAATTTACACATCGAGATTTGTAAATCCTCGATAGCCGAGCAAACCAGACAATAAAAAAGCCTGTAGGGGCGGGTTTTACTAACAATATTTGATGTTCACGAACAATTTATATAAACCCGCCCCTAGACAGCCGATAATCTAGATTAACCTGATGTTCGATCGAATGCCAAAAATGTAGATTTGGATTTGTCGTTGGGGGGGGGCGGGTTTATTATATTGTTGGTTTCTAACATAGATGGTTGGTAAAACCCGCCCCTACGATATCCTGTAGATACTGAATCTTAACCAAAGTGTCTCTTCTCCTTCATCCATCCCAAAAAAAAGCGATCGCCCTCCCTGGTAAACAAACTTAGCTACATTGACACTCCCCGGCCTTAAGGCACGGGGATTCTTAAGACATTTCAGTCTTAATATCCCTATCCCTAGGGTTCCCAGGCTGACTACTCTGGGCACATAGGTGCGTAGTCATATCTCCTCAAAAATGTTTTGGGCGTAGACTTTCCCCCAGTCCGGGGGTAGGTTTTTACATCTTGTCTGATTTGGTTATTCTACCATATTCATTTTTTAAGATGGATTTGTTATTTTACTTAACAATGGAAAAAAGCCGTCCTATAAGGACAGGGTTTTCAACCCAATTTTCTGATAAGCTATACTGTGCTAGGCGACTCCCCAACTCGAACAATTTTCCGTTGTCTATGTCTAACTCCTCCCTCCTCGCCCCCGGTTCAACTCTCGAAAAACGCTACCGCATCCTCCGCGAATTAGGCCGCGGTGGCTTCGGCCGCACTTACCTCGCCGAAGACATCAACCGCTACAACGAACATTGCGTGCTCAAAGAGTTTTCTCCGGTTGTTCACAGCCCGAAAGCAGCCGAATTGTTCGATCGCGAATCGAGTATGCTTTACAACCTCCAACACCCGCAAATCCCCCGCTTTCGAGAACTCCTGCGAACCGATATCGGCGGCCATCAATCTTTATTTTTAGTGCAAGATTATATCCCCGGTCAAACCTACGAACAAATACTGATATCGCGTCAGCAACAAGGTAAAAATTTTACAGAAGCCGAAGTTACTCAACTGCTATTTCAGCTTTTACCAGTTTTAGAATACATCCACTCAAAAAATTTAATTCACCGCGATATTTCCCCGGATAATATTATTCAGCATGATGCTGACAAACTACCATTTTTAATTGATTTCGGTTCAGTCAAACAAATCGCAGCCAATGCCGTACCTCAGTTTAACCGACAATCGGATACGGCGATCGGCAAACAGGGTTATTCGCCCCCGGAACAAATGCGGCAGGGTAAAGTATCTCCGGCTAGCGATTTGTACGCTTTAGCAGTCACGGCTTTAGTCTTGCTAACTGGCAAAAAGCCTCAAAAATTGTACGATATTAACGGCAAAACTTGGAATTGGCGATCGCACGTCAGTGTCAGCCCAAATTTAGCCACGGTATTGGATAAGATGCTAGCAGAACAACCGGGCGATCGCTACCAATCTGCAAAAGCAGTCCGCGAAGCACTCAAAGATCCAAAACTCTCTCAACTTAGCAGTATAATTTCCCAAATGGTGACAATGAACTTTGTCGGCCGCCCTTTCAAAAACACCACTCAAACTGCTACCAGCAATCATACTCCTGTTAACCACAACCCTCAAATTGTTAAAAACAACAACATTTTTAAGTTAATACCTTGGAAAACCCTTGGTAGTTTAAGCGTGGTTTTGTTGCCTGGAATGTTAGCTTTTAGTGTAGTCAAATCAGGTTTCACGTTGCCCAAGTTGCCGGATTTACCTAAATTTTCTTCGCGCCAGCAACCTCCCGATACATCCTTAGAGGAAGCTGAAATAATTCGTCAAGAAAAGATTGGTAAACGGCGCAAAAATCTCAATATTAATCAAGATATCTTCTATCAAAAAGTGGATGAATTATATTACAATAAATATCCAGAATTCCAAGGTCGTACCTTGACAGAAAAGCCAGAAGATGCTGAAATTAGGCGGAAATGGTATGAAGTTGCTGAGAATTTACTGGACAAGTTGGAGAAAGGAGGACAGTTGTGAAATTTAATATAGAATAAGACTGATTTAACCGCAGAGGGCGCAGAGGGCGCAGAGGGAAGTGGAAAAGGTAGCACAAAAAGAGAGGGAAGAGAAAGATAACTTTATCTGGTTTAATACAAATTGGTATAGGCAACGCACTTTTAGTTTATTACAAAATGGATTCTATTCAACTTACAGGAATTCGCTGCTACGGATATACGGGCTATCTGCCGGAAGAGCAAGTTTTGGGGCAGTGGTTTGAAGTGGATGTTACTCTCTGGCTGGATTTATCGCAAGCTGGAAAAAGTGATGATATTCAACATACTCTTGATTACCGCAGCGCAATTACTCTGATTCAAAAGCTAGTCAAAGACTCGAAGTTTTTATTAATCGAACGCCTAGCAGATACTATTGCCCAAGCGCTTTTACAACTACCCTTAGTCGAGAAAGTTAAACTACAACTCTCGAAACCTGCTGCCCCCATCCCTGATTTCGGTGGCAGAATTACTCTAGAAATTACTAGAAGTCATTAGTCAGTTGTCAGTTGTCAGTTGCGGTGTCCGCTTGCGTAGTTGTCAGTTGTCAACAATCAAAAATCAACTGCCAACAATCAACTGCCAACTGCCAACTGACTAATTACCACTTCAGCAAATTAAACTCTTCCATGTCTACTGTATTGCGGTTGCGATAAATCGCCAAAACAATTGCCAAACCTACGGCAGCCTCAGCAGCGGCTACGGTAACGACAAACACCGTAAATACTTGACCTTTAATCTGTACGGGGTCAAGATAATTGGAGAAAGCCATCAAATTGAGATTGACAGCATTCAGCATCAACTCGATCGACATTAACACGCGTACTGCATTTCGGCTAGTAATCAAACCATAAACACCAATGCAGAAAAGTGCGGCGGCTAATAACAGAAAATACTGGAGTTGCAGTTGCATAAATTTTGCGATTTTCTCTCAATCAATATTACTACCAAACAGACAGATAGGTGCGCTGCGCGCACCCTAATTTTACTTAGATTCCGGCGAAGAAACATCTCCGGCAGAAACTAATTGGCGAGGTCTTTCTTGCAAACTAAAAGCTGGTGTTTCAGATAGCTTGTTCGACGACAATTCATCGGGAAAGAAATCGCGGCGTGCTAGCACAATTGCTCCTACCATTGCCATCAACAAAAACACTGATGCTAACTCGAAAGGTAGCAAATAGTCAGTGAAGAAATGTTTGGCGATCGTCACGATCGAACTTTCTGCAGGTGCTCCTGTCGTCGCCACAATAGCCCAAGGAGTAGACACCACCATCGTACCCAAAAGCGCAAATAAACCAGCACAAACCACTGCTGTGGCTACTTGACGCACCCAAGCGTTGGGAATAGTGCGGAAATCTTCGCGCTTGTTAACCAACATAATCGCAAACAAAATCAAGACGTTAACAGCGCCAACATAAATCAATACCTGCGCTGCTGCTACAAAGTCGGCATTCAGCAACAGGTACAAGCCCGCAATGCTGGTAAATACGCCGCACAGCAAAAAAGCTGAGTAAACGATGTTGGAGAACAGCACTACTCCTAATGCTCCTGCAATCATCATTACGGACAGTATGCCAAACGAAACAATTTGAACCCCTTCGGCTAGATTCACAATTTTTAATCCTCTGTTAATTGGGCATTGGGGATTGGGGATTGGGCATTGGGGATTGGGGATTGGGCATTGGGCATTGGGCATTGGGCATTGGAAATTTGTTATTTGTTATTAGAAAAACTACTAACAAGTAATCATTAACCATTAACCACTAACTACTAACTATGCCCCATGCCCCATGCCCCATGCCCCATGCCCCATTACCTACTTTTCGATAATTTCCTCTGAAGGGAGACCTGCGCGCCGATCGCTGCTGGAAACATCATGAGGGTCGATCGCACCTTTCGGCAAATAAGCAAATTCCCGCAGCGGTGTCACCATCGAATCGTCTGTAACCTTGTAGGGCAAACGTCCGAGGGCCACGTTGTCAAAATTCAATTCGTGGCGCTCGTAGGTGGCTAACTCGTACTCTTCTGTCATGGACAAACAATTAGTCGGACAATATTCTACGCAGTTGCCGCAGAAGATACAAACACCGAAATCGATACTGTAGTGCTTGAGCTGTTTCTTCTTACTTTCTTTGTTAAATTCCCAATCTACCACTGGCAAATTGATCGGACACACCCGAACGCAAACTTCGCAGGAGATGCACTTGTCAAATTCAAAGTGAATTCTGCCCCGAAAACGTTCGGAAGGAATTAATTTTTCGTAAGGATACTGCACCGTAATCGGGCGGCGTCTCATGTGGTCAAAAGTAACAGCTAGACCTTGACCGATATACTTAGCAGCTTGAAAACTTTCTTTGGCGTATTCGCCTACTTGATTGAGGAATTTTAGCATGGTGTTCTCTCTCTGTACTTGAGTTTTTGGTAATTGCTAACTGATAATAGGTAATTGGTTAACAGCTATTTTTTTTTACCTGTTGCCATTTACCTATTATCAATTAACCGCCAAAAGCAAAAGGAAAGGCAAGCTTCAAAGCTGCGGTCAATAGCAAATTAACTAAAGCAACGGGCAGCAAAAACTTCCATCCCAAATCTAGCAATTGGTCGATCCGAACTCGCGGCAGAGTCCAGCGGAGCAGAACTGCCAGAAACAGGAAAAAGTAGGCTTTCAGCATGGTCATCGTAATGCCCAGCGTGCCCGTAATTACCTGCAACCAAGGAGTCGTCTCGCTCAATCCCAGGGCATTTGTGATGACTCCGACCGGAATCGGACTTTCCCAGCCGCCGAGGTACAAAACTGCTACTAGCAGGCAAGAAAGGACCAGGTTAACGTAGGAAGCGATGTAGTACAAAGCAAATTTCATGCCTGAGTACTCAGTCTGATATCCTGCTACCAATTCTTCTTCTGCTTCCGGGAGGTCAAAGGGCAACCGTTCGCATTCTGCGAGTGCTGATATCCAGAAAATCAGGAAACCTGCGGGTTGCCGCCAGACATTCCAGCCGACGATGCCGTAGCCTGCTTGTTGATGTACGATGTCGATCGTACTGAGGCTGTTGGACATCATCACAACTGCCAATACTGCCAAAGCTAGGGGAATTTCGTAGCTGAGGGATTGAGCGGCTGCTCTGAGTCCGCCGAGGAGGGCGTATTTGTTGTTGGAAGCATAGCCGGACATCAGCAAGCCGATCGGCTGAATGCTAGAAAGAGCAATCCACAGAAATATCGCTGTCCCGATATCGGCGATCAGCATATGCTCTCCGAAGGGCACGATTAAGTAAGACAGAAAAACTGGAATCACCACAATTACCGGGCCTAGCGTGAACAGCAGGGCGTCAGCTTTTGCCGGTACAATGTCTTCTTTAAATACCAACTTCAGACCGTCGGCAACGGGTGCTAGTGTTCCCAAAGGGCCGATAAATTCCGGGCCTACCCGCTGTTGAGCGGCGGCGGAAATTTTCCGCTCTAGCCAGACGCTAGTAAGTACCCCGAATACAGCACCGACAATCATCAGCACCATTGGCAGCGGTAACCAAAGCACTTTGGCGATGTCCGCCGGCAAGCCCCAATTGATTAGGGCTTCTACGAAACTTCCTTGTAAGTCAATTCCTGGGTTCATTTTTCCAGCTTTTGAGTGCTCAGCATATAATTTTTCACCCGTCCTTGGTAGGAGTAGGCTTAGAAATCGGGGTCTTTGTAAAGATTTTTAAGGCTTTACCGCATATCAGTATATCGCCGGACAGGCCCCCAAGAACGAACGGACGGGTGAAATTATATTTATCTGATCCCACAGCTAGGCTAATGGGTTGGTAACTTATGGTTGAGTGTTGAGTGTTGACTGTTGACTGTTTAGTCCAGGAGGCATAAATACTAAAGAAACCGGGTTTTTATGCGTTTCTGCGTACTGTAACGAAGTTTTCTCGCAAAAACCCGGTTTCTGACTACCCGTGCGTCCAGGGACATATAGCCCAAACAAAAGAGTCCAGAGTTAACTCTGGACTCTTTTAATGCTTTAAAGTAACTTTCAAATGGTTTAGACCATTGATTTTACGCTACTTTTTTTATGGAACTGGGCAGAATCGAACTGCCGTCCAAAGCGGGTATTTACCTTCCGATCGTTCACAGGTTTATCCCTTCTAATCCTCAGGGCGGGAACCATCTTTATCCCAAATGGGGGGATTTTCTAGTGATTGCTTTCCTAGCTAGCCGACTAGAAACGTTTAGCTAGGGCATCCGTTGGGGGTTGTTATGCTACCGTTAACGGAGTTAGGTGGCATACACTCTAAACCGGGCTTAAGAAGTTTTTAGGCTACAGCGACGGCTTTGCGAGCGAAAGGAACGATGTTGTTCGCATTTACTTTTTTGTTTGAGCCGGTATTAGCGAGAGGAGACTCACTCTCGACCTGCATCACGGAGCAGCTTTCGCCACCCTGTCGAAACCATTACAGCCCCTCGTGTGTTCTTTAATCATAGACAATATTTCGTGTTGCGTCAACTAGATTTTAGATTTTAGATTTTGGATTTTAGATTTTGGCACAAAGCTGAGTCAAGAATATTTACATCTTGCACCATTTTCTTGAACAGGCAAGATGCCTGTTCCACAAGAGTTGAGTTTTCCTGTGGGGTGGGCCGAAGAGCCCGCCCAGGTTTATTGACAAGGGTGCAGGATGTCACCGCTGCCAAGTTTAATGCAAGTTGTCGTCCCAGACGCCGATGTAAATCCGATCGCGCTCATTGCGTTCGATCGTCAAGCGATTTTAGATTTTAGATTTTGGATTTTGGATTGGGGATTAAAGAAACCGGGTTTTTTGCGGTTAATGCGGGCTGTAACGAAAGTCTCTGGCAAAAAAATCCGGTTTCTGACCACCCGTGCATAATTCCTAATTAATGCAAATTTTCGTCCCAAACGCCGATGTAAATCCGATCGCGCTCATTGCGTTCGATCGTCCCTTCGAGCGAACCCTTCTTAAACGTAAACTGATTAGTTCGGCGCTGCTGCACGTCTCGGAACCCTTGCAAAATCTCCCGGCTGGCGCCGCCCACCATCCCGTTTAACGCGGTTCGCACCACCAAATCGTCCACCGACGGGGCAAAAGAACCCTCTGTTTGTACTAGCTGGTCCGAATCGCGATCGTAAATGTAGCCGAGAGTAATCCGATTTGGCAATATTTCGTAAAGTGCGGTGCGAGTATTTGGCCAATAGCCCCGGGCTTGAGAGTCCGTCGGTTCTCCCAATTGGGATAAAATCTGACTTTCCGGCGTACCAACGGCAAACCCAGGGATAGGGGGAGTGTTGCGATCGTTGGTTCCCGGTTGTTCGCTGGGTGCGGGCGATCGATCGGGCGGCAACTCTTTGTCAACAAGTTTTTCCCTCGGCTGTTCTAGGGGCGGTGCCCCCGTGTCCGCCCCCGTTGGGGCTGGTGTTGGGGTTGGTGTTGGGGTTGGGGCCGGTGTTGGGGTCGGAGTTTCAGCAGCAGGCGGCGGAGTTTCTCTGCGAGTCGGCGCTGGCGTTGGTGCGGGCGCGGGAATTGGTGCGGGGCTCGATCGCGCGTCTGGATCTGCAGGGGCCGAAGTGCGATCGTCCTGGGCCACCGGTGCGGGTTCCGAAGACGGCCGGTTGAGGAAAACCCTAGCAATCCCGACCAAACCTGCAACAATAAGTGCGATCGCCACGAGCCCCAAAATCGACCAAATCTTGCGGTTGCCGGACCCAGAAGACACCACAGCAGGCGCTGTTCTGGAACCTGCAGCCGACTGAGGCCCGTGTCCCGGAATCACCGCCACCGTCGGCCCGGTGTCTGGCGACTGCCCGTGCAGCAGCGACACCCACTCATCCACGCTAGCAGGGCGATTTTGAGCTTCTACCGTCATCCCCCGCATCACCGCAGAACTGACAGCCGCACTTAGCTGAGGCTGCAAGTCGCGGGGTGAAGGCATCGGCTGGCTGGTGCGCAAAATTGCAGCCACCGGCACCTGTGCTGTCAGTAAAGTGTAAAGCGTCGCCGCCAGACCGTAAACATCTGCTGCGGGCGTATATTTTCCTTGGGCAAAATACTGTTCTGGGGGCGCGTAGCCGTCGGACACCATATTAGTGTGACTTTGGGTTGCACCAGGAGTAAACTCGCGGGCAATGCCAAAATCAATCAGCACGACTTCCTGAGTACCTTGGCGCAAAATAATGTTTTGTGGCTTGACATCTCGATGCAGCAAACCCTTTTGATGAACAACTTTTAAAGCAGCCCCTATTTGAGTGATGTAGAGAATTGCGAGATTTTCTGGCAGCGGATTATTTGAACCGACTACATCGCCCAAATTCTGACCGGCTATGTAGTCCATCACCATGTAAGGCTGCCCGTCTTCGACAAAGAAATCGCTGACGCGGACAATATTCGGATGGACGCAGGAAGCCAACCGCCTCGCTTCGTCTTGAAATTTGCGATCGAACTCAGCAAAATTGGGTTGCTGCCGCAGAGATTCGTTGAGGGTTTTAATGACTACAGGCTGTCCTAAATAGCGGTGATTTGCCCTGAAAGTTATTCCAAAGCCGCCTCTTCCCAATTCTTGTTCGAGGGTGTACTTTCCACCCTGTAAAGTTTTGCCGATTAGCGCATCCATATATTTAGGCGATCGCGTACCAGATAATATGGCTGATTATGGCACGTATGGTCGGCCCTCCTCACCAGTCCTAAGGGCGATCGCACTCCTCGATCGGCTCTAAGTAGCAGGTTGGCTTCTAGCTGACGTTGATACTTGTCTCCGGCCTCAGACCAGATGTGAGTGTATCCGACGATCTTCTCCGAGCGCTGAAATATCTGGATGTTTTCTGAAAGCAGCATTCAAATTCATCCTTTTTTTAATTTTCAATTAATACTTTTGCCACTTTTTCTAACAGAGATGACTGACTGTTTTCACCGACTTTTAAAACATTTTGAGTGAGCGTACTAAAATGTAAAGCTGTGATGGGATGGTCGATGAGTTCAGATGTGGGAATTGACTCTCCGCCATATCTCTTCCCAATCAAATGATAGGCTCTAAACCCTTTCTTAATCGAGCCTGCAATATTTTGCCTTGGAGGTACATAATACTGAATAAATGTTTTGTTCTTCAAATCAAAACATATCATATTTTGGATTCTGTTAATAGGTTTAATCTCGCTGTTGTAATGGGATACCAAAGGTAAAAATCTACTACTATTTTCACTTTTGTTTTTTCGATCTATTGTTAGTTCTCCGCTTTCCAAGTCTTCAATAATACCAGTCCGTCCAATTAACGTTGGCGTATACAAGTCGTCTGTATAACAACTAATATACAGCTTTTCTGCCTCATCTACAAAATATTTCTGATCGTTAACTAATTTTTCTGAATTATTTCTTTGCCTTCTTAAAAATCGAAACTTAGATTCTATTTGTTTTAAGTCGTATATGACATTTTTTATGTATATACAACCATCTTTGTAAAGAAATTCTACCGCAACCGCTTTAGGTTCCTTGTTTCTGGGGCTGCGAACATAAATACTAAAAAATTGTTTTTCAGGAAATGATTGAGGAGTAATAGGCAAGCCCAAGTTTGGATTTAAAATACTCTGCGCGATCCAGTTCTTAATTCCCAACTCAATCAATACCTTCTGAAATTCTGGGGAAAGATTTATCTTGTATCGTTCGCAGAAACTTTCCCATTGTTTGCTATCTGCTTGTTCTTTTAGATAACAAAAAATAGAGCCCTCTACATCCAATATTTTCCCTTCTGTAAAATCTTGCGTCTCCTTGTGTAGACTATCTCGATCTCGATCAATTTTCCAATTTGTATAATTAAAAACCGCAAAATCAGTTTTCTCATCTCCCACAGCACGAAATTCTGGTATATTTATCCCCTGCGTGCTAAAAAACTGTCCCGTCTCCAAATAGTTAAATCTTTTCTTTAACTGTGAATAGAAATCTACTGGCGATTTATTATCTATTGTTGTTGATGGATACCACAGATTGTCTTTTGCCTGATAAGCCATCGAACCCGCTTCTTCCTCCAAAAGTTTATTGAAAATCAAATAGTTTTTTCCGGCTTCGAGTTGAATATCTGACCATTTAATAGATTCCGTAATTCTCCAGCAAACCCCGTCCTCACCGTCAGGTACTGGTTCGTAGGTACTGACAGTTTTTCCATCCTTGTAAAATGCGATCGTAGATACCCCTTGATGTTTCAGGAAGCATTGCAGAAATTGTCTGTCAGATTCAGTTAAATCGACTCCTGTATTGTTAATAATCTCTAATAATTCTACAGATTCTATGTTTTTGATGAAAGGATTTTCCAAGTAGTAGTCAGCCTGAAAATCAAGAGATTTAAATTTAATCTGGCAATCACTTAAAAAGCCCTCAAGTTTTGTCATGAGGTTTTGGTAATAATAAAGCTGAGTCTTTTTGAACTTGTCATAATTTTTTGGATCGCTATCAAAAAGCATAAAATTTATTTTATTTTTTTTCCTACCATCAAGATCGCGATCGAAGTAGTAGTTCTTATTGTCGTAGAGCACCAAATCTCCTAAATCATCACCATCTATGGTACTATAGCTATCTTTTGGTAAGAAGAGTCGGTGTTTTCGAGACAAGGTTAATGTGAGTACGCCATGTTGATTGTATTTGATTAATAAGTTTTGTCCCCACACAAAAAGAGCCTCTTTCGATTTGCTGAGATCCCTGGAATGGAGTAAAAGTAATTCTTCAAAACCATTCAGTGTCTCAAAGTATAAGCCTTGAGACAGAATATAAAACTTGAAAATGAGGTTGAAAATTCTTTCTCGATTGCTAGAATTATCGGTAAATAACTTTTGCCATCCAGAATGATTTTTATTAGGGGATAAAAAGAACACATATTGTTTCCCATCAGCGTATGATAGGAAGTATTGAATGTCTGATTTTTCCCATTTTTTTCCATGTGCAGCCAGCCTTTCTTGGACTTGAGCTTTAATGTATTTATGCCGCTCTTTATAAAAGGTAGGCCGTGAATCCTCATTTTCCGAATCTTTATCTTCAGCAAGCCTATATTCAAGAGTAAAATGTTCTATCCCTTGTCCCAATTTAAATAGATACTGACGCAGTTTTTCGGCAACTTCTTGTTGCTTTTCTAATATTTCTATTTGGTTGGTTCGCGATATGTCTGACAATGCTGCTGTTTTATTTTTCATTTTATTTATCCTTGGGAAACAAAAACTCTGTGAGGATATTAGATTCTACTGGACAATTGCGATCGTCAAAAAAAATCAAATTTCCAGAAAATAGCGTGGGTGAGTATTGTTGATTTTTTTCTTGGGCGGCGTGCAAGTTAAGAAGTAAACCCCTTGCGGTGCTAAATTCTGGATAGTCTGAAACAATCGCCTTCAGCTTGTTTTCGGTTTTATCCAGCGTCTTTTTGGACAGGCGATTTCCCGAAGCCACGCTCCAAGCTTTAACATCAATACAAAATAGCGTATTCTCCTTGACATAGTACAAATCAAACCGCTCGTATAGCTTACGATACTTTTTGAAATCTCGCAATGGCTCAAAACGATAGCTGGATTTTATGTCTTTCCAGTCTTTGCCTTGGAAAACTTCATCTTTAATCCAGCCTTCCACAAAATTTTCAGCGAGTGAGGGATACAACACATCGTAAAAGAAATGCGGACGCGGAATATAAGTATTAAAAACTTGCGGTTGTGGCATCAACTTGTTGTACCGTCTGTAGATTGAATCAGTCGAAGTATCTAGGGAGCCAATTTCATTACCTTCTAAGTCATAGCCTCGCTCCCTGATTTTTAGATATTCAGGATATAACCGCTTCTGGTAAGGATAGATTTTTTCCCCATTGATGCTATCACTGATAATCTGGAATTTTTTACCGCTTTCTTCCTCGGAAGCTAAATAGGGCGTAAATTCAACTTGTTCTGGGTTGTGATAGAATAATGACTCAATAAAATCAGCCAGAAATAGCCCTGAATCTCGCAACTTTTCCAGATACTTGGCTGGGTATTTGAAAACAATTGGGTCGCGCAACGCATCCCACGTTTGTGCGATATCAAAAGTATTTTTATTAAGATGAAAGCGATCGATTTCCTCCAACATTTGTGTTCTAAAGTCTTGAAAAGCCAGAGTGGCCTCAATCTCATCAATAACATGATCGTCATAATCCTTAATCGAACGTTTTTTCTCTTCTTCTCGAACGCTTAAGTAAACTTTGTGGTTGTTAACGGAAAATTTCCGAATTTCCTCCTTTTCTTTTCCTTCCAGGTATCTGTAAAAATTTACTAAATTTTTTCTGGTTTCTTCATTAACAAATATTTTTATTACTTGGTTGGGAAAATCGCGTCTCTCAGATCGGCCGATCGCTTGCAAAACTTGTTTCCCTAATAAAATCTGGTGTTGCTGCTCTCTAAATGCTCCAGCTTCTGGTCGGCTGAGGTATTGGTTGAAATCTTTGATTTCAATATTAGACTCTCCCAAGTTGACAATACTTTTCATTAAGGCAAAATGGTAACGCGTAATAGAAAGTCCAGAATCTTTTGATTTGTTAAGTGATGGTCCCATTACTGTATAGTAACTGTCCATTAACAAAGCTAAAGAATCGAAATCCTTTTCATCGCCTTTGTGGTTTTTGATGATAGCATTAAACCCTTTGGAAGCTGATTGATAAGCCGATATAAAGAAGATTTTTTCCCCTTCTTTTTCAACCAGCTCATTCAAATACGTGTTCTCAGCTTTTTTGTCGAAGTAAAGACTGTTGAATGATGCCTCATACAAAATTATTTTAATCTGAATATCACTCTGATATTCCTTATGCTTTACTTGCAGATAATATATATTTGGATGCTTTGGTGACACCTTAAATTTAAAGTTAGCCTGCTTGAGTAGCTCGCAATGTTGAATTAAGTTTTTAATCCAGCGTAGAGTTTGAGTAAAAGCAATTGTTTCTTGAATTGAGTCATCTTCAAACAGGTAAAACAAGAAACGAATAAACTTTTGAAGTTCTTGGATTTTGTAAATACCCAGCCAATTCCCATCCTGTTTGAGATCGTCGATAAAACTTTTTAAAATAGTTTCTTCAAATCGTTCCACAACTTTTTGAGTTGCGTTATTTGGGAAAGACAATAAATCCTCACCGAAAAACTTTACTGCAATCTGTCGCTTCGCCTCACGACTCTCTCTGATGTTTTCGCAAAGCAATACTTCTTCCTCGCTCATTTCCTTAAAGGAACTTTGACCGGATTCACTAGCATTCCGCAATTTATCTTTTAAATACTGCATATCATAACTCGTGCTTAAGTCTCCTAAAATTCCTCCTGTTGCTGAAATCATAAAAATCACATTACTATTATTGCATAACATGGAATTTATCTTGAATTCAGGCGAAGTCAATATAGCCGTACTACCAATAGAAACTTCTCTAAGGGGGCGATCGATCAGATTATTTTTAGGATTTTGATAACGAGAAATTTCTTTGATATTTACGATCGACTTATAACTTTCATAGACATAAGCAGTATTTAAGTATTTTAGCAGTTGATTTTGCGAGGGGCTTTCTTCACGTGCCTTTTGGACTCTAGCTATTTGTTCTGACCAAATTTCTAAAGAACGGGATTGAGAATCTTCAGCATCTAAAACCTTAGCTAGAAAATCTTTGATGGTTTTGATTTGCGATCGCACAGCTAGAATGGCATAAATTAACTCGGCTACAGAGGTATTATCTGCAACTTTTTCCTCGGCGATTTGGACGTGTCCGCCAGAAGCTTTGGTTAAAAACAATTTTTGCAGGGGATCGAGGTTGTAGATGTATAGGTTGTTGTATGCAAAAATGTTCATTAAATCATCACAGATTTTATTGTAAAGCTTTTGAGGAATCAACAAACTTCTATTATTCTCAAATTTTGAAATAACTCGGGATAACATTTCAAAATCCACTATAATGGGATTTTCTTCATCATCCTTGTGGAAAATCCCAACTATTTCTTCCATTGATTCGTCAAGCCCATTTTGAATCTTTACTATTTGTTCTAAAAACTTTATAGAGTTTCCCTCCTCAACAGTCAGTCTTTGATATGTGCGGGCGAATTTTTGCAATTTTTCTTCTAGGGCTTTGTCTTTTTCAAAGTGTTCTTGAAATTCGTAAAAAGCTCCCTTATTCTTATCTATGAAATTTAAAAAATCTCTGTTTTCATTGTTTTGAGTTGAAAACAGCATAGAAAATTCTCTATTGATAGATGAAAGCGCATTATTGATTGCCAGTTTTTCAGGAGAGATGATATCAATCTTCTTCTCTAGCATAATTTGATAGCCATCTTCCTGCTCGTCCAAGGCAAGGATAAACTTTCGGGAGTTGTCTGTATGCTCAATAACGTATTTATCGAGATGACTGCTTTTCTTTACCCATTTTGTACCATTGTGGATAAAGTACGGAATAGCCGTTTCAAATTTATCATAGGTGAGCATCAAAATCCCCGATTTTTTTTGCAAAAGATGGAGGGGGTAAAATATTTCAATTAACTTTAAACATTCAGCAGGACAATTTCTTTTATCTAATTCACATTTGATAAAAAAATCTAAGAATTTTTCAATTAAGTTATTCAGTTCCCGTTCTATTTTCGTAATCTCAGAGTTATTAAAATCCTCATTGCCAAAGTCTGTGTTCTTTACATATTCAAGGCGCTTAATCACATTTTTTACTTTCTCAAGGTTTCGTCGATTTTCCTGAACCTTTTCATCAGGACATACTTTTCGCTCGATCTTCCAAATATTTTTGTTTTTGAGAATTGAAGATATCAATTCCTTGTATAATTTGATATACTCATCCGTCGTTTTCATTTTTAACGAATTTATTTTATAGACCGGAATATTTGGGTATTGGCTCTCAACTGAAGTTGGAACACATAAGTGTTCTCTCAATGGCGCAACATATATACCGATTATTTGATTTTTTGGATGTTCTTCTATGGTTTTATAAATCGCTTGAAACAATTGGTGAGTTTTTCCTGAACCCGTACCATAATTGATAAGTTTTAGTTGGGGACGGTTTTCGAGAAAGCTATCTTCAATAGTTGTAAGGTAGGAATTAATAATTTTGGAACGAGGTGATTCTAACTGCTGATTAAGATCGTCTGTTTGCTTTTGCATTATGTGTTATCACCTTATCTAGAGTAAATACATATCGTGGGATAGTCTTTTCTTTGACTGATACCCATAGTAGCGCCTGAACTCTTGTGCTTGGTCTCGTAAATTGCTATACACCAGTTTTTTGGCATCTTTCTGTGCCTGTTTGGTGTATACCAGATTGCCATTCACCACTGCAACTGGCGATCGCAATCCTCGATCGGCGTTGCCATTCCTTCCCGAATCGATTCCCGCATCCCCGGCACTGAGAGAAGATACAGTGTTTCCTGCACCGATGCCCAGTCAGATTCAGATAATAACACTGCATTGCTAGTCTGTCCTGCAATCACAATAGGTTGGTGCGACTGACTCACCGAATCGATCAACTGCTGTAACTGCTTTTGGGCTTCATTGATTGGGATCATAATCTTCCACAGGATTACAAAGGTATACCTTTTCTGGTCGGATTGGTAAACCATTTCTTGATTTCGCCAAGAAATGACCATACATCATCGTTTGATGGCATCAGATAACCTACTGATTCTGGATCTTCTCCCATTTTTTCAAAAACAGCAATCAACCAAGATGGTGTATGTCCAGTTGCGCCAAGATTAGGAAGCCAAGATTCTAACTCTCCTCTCCTGACAGCAAAAACTCCATACTCAGCAAGTTTATCAAATAGATTATTGGCTGCTTCCTTATCGCTATCAGAGAGTATCTCTACACCGCCCTCACTCTTCATGTCCTTACCTGAAGCATCAAACTTTTGGTTGACAGCATGACGCAAGGTTGCCAAGGATTGATGCTCTAATTTTGGGACAAAGCTACTTTCTAATAAACCCGTCCAAACTTTTCCCCCGTCTTTCACAATGTCGATATCGACTATCCCAACTGCTGGGATTCCTAGTTCCCTTAATGGTTTAATTATTGTTTGAACAGTTTGCTTATTTTGAGCATTAATAAATAAGCAGTTGCTAATACCCATATCTGGCTGGTACCGCAGTAGTCGTTCATTAATTTCTTGATAAAAAGCCCTATCAGCATCGGCCTCTGTAACGACAACAAATTCGTAAAATAATCCGCTAATCACTCCTGTTGAGCGTAATAGAGGATTTCTCATCAGCCGTAAAATATCTTTGTTGGCAAGAACCCGTGCAGTAGGGATTCCTCCACGGTAAGTCAATCTAACTATATTAACTGGCGCACCTGATTGTATGCAGCCCCTGACAAAGTATGGGCTATGCGTCGATACAAAAATCCGTTTCTCAGATTCGGAGCTAGTAAGAGCAATTTCCTTCCCTAAATTAAATGCTAAAGAAGGATGCAAAAATGCTTCAGGTTCGTCAATTAAAAGAACAGCAGGATCGCCAGCGATAATTTCTGTGATTATTCCCGTAAAAGCTTTCACACCATCACTGGCTTCTTCAACAAGAGTCGCACTCGAATGAAACTGTAAAGCCTCATCATGAATACCACGTTCTTCTATCTCTGTACTTGGAGGACGAGATGATAAACGGAGCCTCAAAAGTCCTAAGTAAGTGGGATCGACAACAAAGTGTAATCCAAAGGCATCATGAATAATTCGTCTGACTTTTTTTCTTTTATCATCGTCTCGAAATAAAACCTGAAAGCTACTGTGAGGAGGTTGTTGAAAATCGCCAGCAGGCTGCTGATTTACGAGGTTAATACGATTTCTACCATCCAGAATCAACGTGTTAAATGCAAGATAAAGTCTACAAAAGATATTAAGTTGGCTATTTGTATTTTGAAGTGCAGATAAAAGTGTCTGCTCATGTATCATATTTCTGCTTTCTCCCTTCCCAACAATAATATAATCAGGCATTAGCGGTTCATTAGACCGAGGTCTGAGAGTTATTTTTTCTACCTTTTTTTTTGCCATATCGGATGTGAATGAATCAAACTCAATTTCACTCAAAATGACCTCCATTGAGTTTAGCTGACCGTTTGTACATAGGTAATATATCTCAGAAAGAACCTTACTCTTTCCAGAGTTGTTTGGTCCTACGAATACGGTTACAGGCGTAGTATCTATTTCTGCTGACGGTTGATTTGGTGCTTTGCCAAATTTTAGTTTGATAGTCTTTATCATTGTGGTTTCATCTGCTTTAGTCGTTTCACAAAAATTGCTAAGTTAAGTTTGACACGGATCGCTGGGTGAAGGATGCAACCCAGTTTGTATCCAAAATCGCCTGGTTGCTCGAATAGAATCTTCCTCTGGATAGCGCATATCGTTCAGATCGAGACGGGTGCAAGTAGCTCGTCCTGTTGGCGTCACACCCTGAATCACTACCCCACCCTCTATCCATAAAAAGTGATCAGCCCATTTTTGACGCCGAGGATTAAAAAGAGGCACTATTTCTTGAGTTTCTGGATCAACCCCGGCCACAAAATTGTAGCGTCGCTCATTGCAACGACGACAGGCTAAGGCAAGGTTGCTAATGTCATCGGAACCTTCTAGAGACCGTGGAATAACATGATCGATGGTAAAGCGATTCGCGCTCAGACGTTCTGGGGAATGACAGTATTCACATAAATAGCTCGCTCTTTCTCGAACCGCCTGTCTCGTCGGATCACTGATTGACATCTTGAGCCGCCATCATTGCATTGATGTGGGTAAAGATACGATCTAATTCCCCAATGGCGTCGAGTTCCGCTACCTCTTCTGCCCTCAGTTGGTCTGCCTTCTTCTTCTCTAACAAATTTTCCATACGCTGTTGGAGCGATTCACTAAATTTGAACAACTTCCACCGATCGACTTTTTCAATGCAAATCTCATGGATTAACGAGGAGGGTTTGTTGAGAATTGAAACCATTGTATGCTCCGAGCTTCGGGTTTTAGGTAGTGACTAGATTATAGCTTTTATTCAATCTGGCAGATTTAATGTTCCAACCGAGAACCTTCAAATTACTGCCAAAACCAGTGACTTAAACAGCCAAACGGCGTTACGGTTCAAATCGGATGATATTCATCCCTGCTTATTTGCCATCGCCATATCTTGCCTTCTTCAGGATCGTCCACCTCTGCAATGAACTTCATTCCCACTTTTTGCAACACCCTATTCGAGGCATTTTTTTCAGCTAAAGTGTGGGCGATGACTGCTTTAACCTCCTCGTGAGCGAAAGCATAATCGATCATTCCCTGGGCCACCTCAGTTGCAAATCCGCGATTCCAATATTCGGAAGCAATTTCATAACCTATCTCTATAGTCCCCGACTCATCAGGTGAGCCTGTGAAACCTCCGTTGCCGACAAGCACTTCATTTTTTGGATGAATAAAGAAGTAGTTGCGCCAGTCAGTGGGAGGCGGATTGGATTCGCAAGATTCGTCAGCAGGGAGGGAAAATGCTTCGGGGAAATGAGGCCAGCTATTAGGCACTAGGACATTTAAAATTGCTGCAAGCTCGCTTTTATTGCGTAAGAAAGCTTCTACGTGAATCCTTTCGACGGGAAGTAGTAGAAGGTTGTTAGTTTTAATCATTTTTCTACCTTGTTTAACCAAGTATTAAATAACACTATAGACACTATACCTCTTGCAAAAATCATTTTCCTCAAGTGATGGGACGGGCAAAATGCCCATCCCACAAGAGTTATTTTTTCTTGTGGGATGGGCATCTTGCCCGTCCTATTTATTTTTGCAAGAGGTCTACTATCGAAACGCATTTCTCGGAACCCTGGCGAGTTGGTAAGCGCCCCGACTGTCCACCAATTGATATTGATTTGGCTGCAATCCTAATTGCTCAAATTTCTCTGGATATCCCAGCACCAAAATAGAGGGAGAAGTTGGGTTTTTAGATTCCTTAATGTAGTCGATCGCCTTTTGGACAGCTCGGTAGTAAGTCACCGGCCCTTGGGTATAAAAAACCAGACTTGGTTTCCAGAAACCAACCATCAGCAACTCTTCCCCCGGCAGTTTTTGTTGAACCGCAACCTGCGCTAACTGTCTCAGAGGTAACTGGCGGTTGATATCGACCACTTTGTAGGCGGGAGTAAGACCAAAGATGATAAATGCTACTAACCCGATGAAGTTAGCAACCAAAATCCAGCGCTGTTGCCGCTTCCAGAGTAAAAGTGCGATCGCCACCGCTGTAGTTATCCAAATCGTACCGCCGACAATCAGCAATCCCGACTCCTGAATTGCTTGGGGAAAATTGGGCATAGCCGGGTCATCTCCCAGCCAGTTGTAGCTGTAGAAAGTTGCTCCGGCTACAATTAATAAAAATATCACATTAAAAATGTATGTAACTAACAGCCCTCGCGGTAAATAATTAGGTTTTTTTTCTAACTTTATCCGCCTGTTTTCCGGTTCGTTGCCTGCAATAATATCGCTCCACAGCAGCGTTACCAAAATCGCAGCGGCGGGGATTAAAGGCAATACATAACTCGGCAATTTGGTCACGGCGATCGTGAAAAAGCCAAAGATGCAGCCGAACCAAAATAGGGCAAATAAACTCAATTGAGCCGATCGCGGTTGACGACGCCAGTAACTGCGCTGCCAAAAACGGGTACGGGCGATCGCCAGCGGCAAATAAATCGACCAAGGTGCAAAACCAACTAGCACTACAAAAAAGTAAAAATACCAAGGCGCCGAGTGCTTGTTGACTACTCCAGTAAAACGCTGGAAATTGTGATAGCCAAAAAAGCTGTCAATATAAGTTTGACCGTTGGCTAAAATAACCAAAATGTACCAAGGCAGGGCGATCGCCAGAATAATCAAGATTCCAGACACCGGACGCATTTCGCGCCAAAGTTGCCGAAAATTTCCCAAATAAAGCCCGAAGCAGCCAACAATCAGCGCTGGCACGACAATTCCCACAGGCCCCTTAGCCAGAATTGCTAAGGCAATTAGTACGTAAAAAGTCAGATACCACTTATTGGGAAATCGGGAAGCGGAAACAGTAGAAAATTCTGCTTGTTCTCTCTGTTCTTCTAGAGTGTAACCGAGAAAAAATGCTAGTAGTGCCGAACACATACAGCCGACTAATAGCATATCTGAAACGCCAGTCCGTCCCCAGGCAATAGTTTGGGGATTTAAAGCTATTAGGGCCGCACCAATCCAAGGAGTAGAAAGAAAGAGTGGGAGACGGCGAGTTTTGAGTTTTGAGTTGTTATTCTCTGTTTCTTCTTCCGGCTTCCATCGGACTTCTTCCTTCTTCCTGACATCCGTTAAATCCCGTACAGTGCTCGTTGCCGAACTTCCTTCTTCCTTCGAGTGAGTGAACTGTTGTAGGGTATAGAATCCGAGGCAAGTCAGACCGATCGCACACAAAGCCGACGGAAGACGCACGGCCCATTCGTTAACGCCCAGAGTGCGGTAAGCCACCGCCATCAGCCAGTAAATCAACGGCGGCTTGTCAAACCTGGTTTCGCCGTTGAAATAAGGAGTGATCCAATCCCCTGTCAGCGTCATTTGACGGGCGGCTTCGGCAAACAAGGGTTCGGTTTCGTCAACTAAACCGATGTTGCCGAGATTCCACAAGAAACCTACCCAGGCGATCGCGCCCAGCCACAACAGCGACAGCAGCTTTGGCGCGATCCTCTTCGAGGGCTTCGCTAACGGGCGCTTCCTAAACTCTGACAAATTTTTAATAACTTCCTTCACGCAAACTTCCTGCGATTTTAGATTTAAAATTTTAGCTCGCCTAGAGAGTCTACCGAAAGATTCGCATTCTCGAAACTCCCAATTCGATCGAATCCGGTTCAACTGAGATGTTGCACCCTTCTCAACAAGGCTTTTATGGGCGGGCAGGATGCCCACCCCACAAGAAAATTCACTCTTTGTGGAACAGGCCGGAAAGCCTGTTCTTTACTCCCCACAAGAAAATTCACTCTTTGTGGAACAGGCCGGAAAGCCTGTTCTTTACTCCCCACAAGAAAATTCACTCTTTGTGGAACAGGCCGGAAAGCCTGTTCTTTAATCCCCACAAGAAAATTCACTCTTTGTGGAACAGGCCGGAAAGCCTGTTCTTTATAATCGTGCCGCTATGTGAGTTTAACCTCCCATAGCGGCACCATTCTCAACAAGACCCTATCAACCGGCTTTCCCGACCAAAATCTCGGCACCTGCAGCTAAGGGTTCAAGGGTGCAAAATTAATTGCCATTCTCTGGCTGTGCTGTTCCAAGCGGGCGAGGCTGTCTCCCCCGCGACGTAAGGCCCCCAGTAGCGGCGAGAACCATCCTGAGCAAAAACAACCAAAATATCTCCTTTTTGGACTTGTAACTTGCCCTCCGGCAGCGATAGCATCAGTCCCTTGCCGCCGCCTTCCCCCGGCGCAAAATCCCAGTGTGCCGGTTTGCCGTAGGATTTCTCGGCTTGCCGTTTCGACAGCAGCGCCACTCGCACTGGGTGTTCGCTGCGGTTGCTGACGCGCAGACTGCCGGTGGCTTTAGTATTTGCAGGGATTGAGGAAAGCAATTCCTCCTCTGACTCTGGGGGGGTTGGTATTGAGTCGGGTTTGGGCTCGTTGGCGGTGTCTGCCGAAGCTGCCGCGACTGGGGAAACGGGGGGTGTTGGGGGGAGTGCGGTGGCTGGAGAGGGCAAATCGCTCGGCAGATTTGAACCGTTGGAGATAGTGATTTCAAAACGTCCTAGAAACATTCCTGTAATTAGGACGATCGACATTCCTATTATGAGCTGGTAAATGTTAAGTTTCATAAATTTTACGCTTAAAGGATAGACTGCACGCCCAATTAGTCTTAACTATTTTTAATGTAGAATCCGGGGCTGCTGTGCCACAAGATACAGTTACACTTAATTACTTAACCGTTCTCGGCGATAAGTCGGCGATCGCTCAATACCATTTTAGATGTTAAATTTTAGATTTTAGATTGCGACATACTGAGCCCGGTAAGGATTTGGAGTTTGTCTAGATCGGCATTTTTTGACCCAGCCCAAAAACGGATACAAGCCCCCGACTTAAGTCGTGGAAAGATAAAAATTTTAGACCAAAGTTCAAGCTCCCAGATTTATCTGTGGGGTAAATCTAAAATCTAAAATCTAAAATCTAAAATCGACTGACTCATCGGTATAACTTTTAATACCCGTCTAAAAAAAGAATGCAACTATAGGCAGATGATCTAAACCCCAACTGTCATCAGTCATTCCCAATCTCAAATCTCAAATCTCGAATCTCAAATTGTATAACTTTTATGCAGAATACCCGAATTAACAGATTGATTGATGTTCTGGGCGAGCGATTCCGAGGCTGGCTGAGCAATCCTTGGCGGCGGATTTCCCTCCTGCTAATTAGTCTGCTATTCGGCACTTTTTTGGGAACAGCTATTTCGACGATCGCCGGACAATCTGCTGATTGGGATATTATCGCCGCCGGGCTATTGGTGTTGTTGACGGAGTTCGTTAGCTGGCTGGTTTACGGCAGCCCGCGGCCTGTAGCCCGTTCTTTTTGGGTGGATATGCTCAATGCTCTGAAAATTGGCCTGACTTACAATTTATTTGTGGAGGCTTTCAAACTAGGCTCTTAAAAACTTTTTGAATCGGCGCGGGTTTAGGATGAAATATTTGTCAGTTGCGGATAGTATTTGTACAAAACCCACCCCCGCCTAGAGAGTTTTGAGCTGATGAATCGATCGACTGTAACCCCTGTTGACATTTTACACCGGTGGCAAGCGGGCGTAAGCGTTGCCCGCCCCTACGGGGGCTACGCCAACGAAGACGATCGCCCGTTAGCGAAGCCCTCGAAGAGGATCGCTCGCGACTTCGAGCACCTGGCTTTTTGGGAACTTGCCTCGGATGTGCGATCGCGCGCTTTTGGCATTACTTCCGACAATGTAGCCGATGTTGTCCGCTGCAAAACCGATTTATTCTTTTCTCTTCTTGACGAACTGCATACTTTGCCGCTAAAATCCACTTTTTTTCTCGAAACTTTGTGGAATCTTTGGCTGCCGCTTGCAATGCAATTATCGACTGAAAAACAAAGTTTAAACCGTCCTTTAATTCAAGGAATTTTAGGAGGACAAGGAACCGGAAAAACTACTTTATGCCAAGTTTTGAGGCTGATTCTGGGAAAATTGGGATATTCTACTGTCAGCCTTTCTTTAGACGATCTTTACAAGACTTATGCCGATCGCCAACAACTCCAAAAAGCCGACCCGCGTTTAATTTGGCGCGGCCCCCCCGGCACTCACGATATTGACTTGGGAATCTCCGTTTTAGACAAGTTGCGCCATTCTCAAACTCGCGAATTAGCAGCAGTTGACAATCCCAAATCTGATGCCCTCGAACCGGATACAATTAAAAATATAGAAATTCCCAGGTTTGACAAATCAGCCTACGGAGGTGCAGGAGATAGAAGTCAACCCGAAATTATTTCCGGTGCGGATATTGTACTTTTTGAAGGTTGGTTTGTTGGCGTGAATCCGGTGGTTGATGCCAAATTGAACGAGTTTTTGGCGGGTGCACCGTTTCCGATTTCCACAGAAGGCGACTGTCAGTTTGCGCGCGATATGAATGCGAAGCTGCACGACTATCTGCCGCTGTGGAACCGATTAGATCGGTTGATGGTTTTGTATCCCCAAGATTATCGCATTTCTCAAGTCTGGCGCAATCAGGCGGAACAGGAAATGATGGCGGCGGGGAAGTCGGGAATGTCAGAAGCTGAAATTAATCGGTTTGTGGAATATTTCTGGAAAGCCCTGCATCCCGAGTTATTTATTAAGTCGATGCTGGAGGGCGATCGGGTGGATTTAGTAATTGAAATTATGAGCGATCGCACTGTCGGCAAAATTTGTCGGGCGATCGACTTAAAATTAAGCGATTAGGGAGAGTTAAAATTAACGCTTTAAGGACACAACATTGTTGTGTCCCTACCGTATTGCAGCCTTTAAGGACACAACATTGTTGTGTCCCTACCGTATTGCAGCTTATCGTGCACTCAATTGAGAATTCAGGACTTATGCAAAAAGTGGTTTAACGCGCGAATTATAGGGGTAAGGTTCGCCATAAACACCCTACAATACAGAGGTTTTGCATCGAGGAGGGAGAATTTCTAAATTAACTGCCGGGAGTACCAAGATCGATCGCTTTCTGGATCAAATCGTCGGTAACATTGCCCGGTGCACCTGCGGGGTTAAGGTCCTTAGCCATCGAAAGAAAAGCATCGGGATTGCCGCTTGAATCTGCCGGCATTGGGATCTCTGTAGGAGCGGGAATATCGAATTTAGGTGCAGTTGCAGCGGCGGCAGCTTCGGCGCCCGCACCCGTGCGATCGATATCACTAACGCTGAATTCTTTTGAAGCTTCGTAGTCTGCTGATACATCAACGGTCGGCAACTTTTGTTCTCCAGCTTCCGCGCTTTCAGTTATCTGAGCAGCGTCAAAGCTTTGAGTGTCATTTGGTTCTGTATTTATTTCCGACATAGCCGACTCCTTGCTAGTTTTATTTAACAATTCACTTTCTCAATCCTTACTTAAATTCCAGGCTTTTTAATCTACCCGCAGATGTATCTTTGGCTTCTATCTTAAGGATGATTTATTCTAGGATGGCGGCTCAACATTACACCAGTTTCCGAAAATAATGCAACTTTAGGCAAGCTCCCAACCCATACATAGTCAGCCATTCCCTATTGTTTAATCTCAAATCTCAAATCTCAAATCTCAAATCGTATTACCTCTCGGGGATGGTGACTTGCACTTACAAATCTTGATATTTATATATTCTGGAAGCATTTTTAAGGAATTTGATTTATGAACTCACCCGCCGCCACCAATCCTCACTCTCTCTCCAACGAGACTCAAAACATCGTTCAGACAATCAACGGGTTGGGTACAGATGAAAAACTGGCGCTGCTCTACTTTGTTTATGAAAAAATGGGAGATTCAATTACACCAGCCGCTCCCACCGCCGCCGAACCACAATTAGCTCCCATGCTGCTCGATGATTTTTACAAGCTTTCCCATGACCAACAACTGAATATAATGCGAGGCATTGTTAACGGCGACGACACGCCGTATTCTCACGCTTACGGAGCTTTAACTGCTAACAATCAGTTGCTGGTTTGGTATGCTTGGGCTATTGGTATGGGGGAAAGAATTGTCGATATCCCCGAAGGATATGAGGCAACTGAGGCTGTCAATGGCGTGTTGGGTCAAATTGAACGTCTTGAGTTTGAACAGCAAATTTCGGTGCTGCGCGACGTAGCTAATAATATGGGCTACACCGATGTTAAACCAATTGCTACTCAGGCCGAAGTAGGGAAAACTTCTAGTCTTTAGGTAAGACTCGGCGGTTCAAACCGCTGCATAGAGTCAAACTTTCGTCCTAGCAAAGAGGGACTCAAGAATAAAGGACTTACGCAAAACATCTATATGTAGGGTGCACGGCCCAAGATCACCTTACCGCTATAAGTAGCAGGTCAAACTATTTTTTAGCCTTAGTCCTGTTTATTCTTTGTACTCCTAGACGCACGGGTGGCCAGAAACCGGGTTTTTTAACAAAAATACCTGGTTATATCAAATCCGGTAGCATCGGAATTAAGCTGTCACGCATTTAAATTGCATATTCAGGGCGGGCGAGACGCCCACCCCACAAGACACCGAATTGTTTGTTGACATTCTATTTAAATGCTCAACAGCTTATTCCTCTCTGTATTCTCTCCCTCTGCGTTCTCTGCGCCCTCTGCGGTTAAATCATTCCGATGCAACCGGAAACGATATTACAGCCCGCAGATTCGGTAAAAAACCCGGTTTCTTGAGTCGGAGTGCGATCGCGAGTCTTAGACGCACGGGTGGCCAGAAACCGGGTTTTTTAACAAAAATACCTGGTTACAGCCCGCAGATTCGGTAAAAAACCCGGTTTCTTGAGTCGGAGTGCGATCGCGAACTGCTGAGCGTGTCAAGCGAGAGGGACGAAAGTTTTTTTAGGAGCGGTTTTAACCGCCCCTTCTGATAAATATATAAAAATATTTGCAGTCAGGACTGGAGTTTTTCAGGGTTAATTTTTCGCGGGAATTCTATCCGAAATGTCGAACCTTTTTTGGGTTGACTTTCGACCGTAATTGTGCCGTTCATCATTTTGACTAAAGAGGCACTAATCGCTAGTCCTAAACCCGTGCCTGGATATTGGCGGGTTATGCTTTGGTCGGCTTGATGGAATTTGTCGAAAATGTGGGGCAGCTCGGTTGCACAGATGCCGATTCCTGTATCCTGAACGGTGATAACTAGCCGATCGCCATTTAATTCCCGCGCCTCAATGGAAATGCTGCCCCGATGCGTGAATTTAACCGCGTTGGAAATGAGATTGACCAAAACTTGCTGCAGGCGCAACTTGTCATTAACTATAAGCTGATTCTCCAAGCACACGCCCACAAGCATTGCCACATTCTTGTCGGTGGCTTGATTTGCGAATTCCAGGGCGACATCCATTACTAAATGCCCTAAATCAAATTCTTCAGTTTCTAATTCTGTGCGGCCGTTCTCGATTTTGGAGAGATCGAGGATATCCTTAATCAGCACTAGCAGGTTTTTGCCGTTACGTAAAATGCGCCCCACCATCTCTGTTTGCTGGCCGGTCAGCAGTTGTTTGTGCTGGCGCAGCAGCAATTGGGAAAAGCCGATAATCCCATTCATGGGAGTTAGCAATTCGTGGGACATGGTGTCCAAAAAGTGCGATTTTAACTTTGCTGCTTCTAGCAGTTGCAATTTTTGCTGTTGAATGCGCCGGCCCTGCTTTTCCAGTTCTTCCTGCTGGCGAATTAGCAGTTCGTTTTGCAAATCTAAAAGCTGTTCCTGCTTTTTTAATTTTTCGATCGCCCGCGCGCTGTTAATCGCGATCGCAGCTTGTTTTCCCATCACCGCCAGCAGTTGCTGAGTTTCCGCGTCAATAGCAGTGCTGTCTTTCCCGTTGCCGATCGCCAACACGCCCAAACGCCCGCTTTCCCCCGACTCGATCGCCGCAGCACAGGCCGCCGCCGGCAGCGGGCCGCCGGACTCCGACCGCAACAGTAGAGGCTCTCCCGTCGCAAATGCTTTCCACAGCAGCTTGTTTTGCACGTGCGGGGTTTTGCCCGCAGCAAAGTTTTCCGCGCCCCCGACAGCGGTGAGTTTCAGGCCGCTGCTATCGCTCTCCGGGAGCGCAACCAGGCAGAATTCAGCTCCTGCGATCGCCTCCACAGTCGCGTCCGCGATCGCTTGCAACACCTCGCACAAGTTACCCGCGGGCTGGCTCAACACATTTATAAATCGCTCGATCGCCTGCAAATGCTCCCCCGCGTGCATTACCGTCCCGGCTTGGCACAAATTTTCTGCTCTGAAGTTAGCTTCCGAGCGCCCTTGATGGCGCCAAAATTCTGGTTCTGCTTGGGGCGAGGTTTGAGTTTGTTTGATCGTGTCCATATCTATGTAGGTTCCCACCCACTCCAAAACTTTGTGACTGTCGGGGTTAGCGGGCGAGCCTCTGGCCAGGTTCCAGCGGTAAGTGCCCTCTCGCGTCTGCAGACGAAATAGAATTTCGTAACTTTCCGGCGGAAGCTCAGAAGTGCGCGATCGCGGCAACAGACGAGCGCGGTCTTCTGGGTGGACACGCGCCAAATAGCCGAAACCCAAAGCTGCTGTTGCTGCTACCCCCGTGTACTCCTCCCAGCGCTGACATAAATAAGTCACCCAGCCGTCGGCATTTGCTTTCCAAACTATGCCAGGAATTGCCGACCACAGGCGATCGTCCTGAGTTTGGCGGTCGCCCACTTGCTCTAGGGGGGATGTTATTTCACATACTTTGTGTAATATTTCCGCGCCGGAAAACTCCGAGCGAAAAGAGTTATTGCCGTGATAGTGAGTCATAACAAGTTTTATCAATAAGGAGCGAACTTGAGCCCTAACAACGGCTAAAGACTCATGCTGCTAGCTTTATTGATTTTGACGGCCCAAGTGCATCAAAATTTTTTATACTTTAAATCTATCTGGGTAGTGGTATCTTTACCTCTATCAAGGGGCGGACAATGGCATAATTCAGTTAAACTGTTAAAACATTGAGAGCTTGCCTCTCCCGATCCGACTCGTGCAGGCGATCGCCGCAAAATAACTTGAAAATTAACTTGCACTCTTGGCGGCTGCATGAGTATGCTTAAAAATGATGTGCGGGCTGTCAAACCCTAAATCAGGACACCTTCTCAAATTTACTCAGTTAGGCTGAGTCAATTGACGATATTTTTAAAGTTTACTGGACTATTGGAAAAAAGATGAGTAAAATTCGCGTTGCTTTGATAGAAGACCACGACCTAACAAGAGTCGGCATCCGCACAGCTTTACAACAGCGTGACACGATAGAAGTTGTCGGCGATGCCGCTAACGCTACAGAGGGGTTGAAACTGCTTCAGTCTTCAAAACCTGACGTGGCAATTGTAGACATTGGCTTGCCGGATTTTGATGGCATTGAACTGACACAAAAGTTCAAAAAATCGGTGGTACCGGAGTCCGATCCGGATACCAAAATTTTGATTTTGACTTTTCAGGACAATGAAGAAGAAGTTCTGGCAGCTTTTGCCGCCGGAGCTGACTCTTACTGCATGAAAGATATCAGCTTCGATCAGTTATTGGATGTTGTAAAAGTAACTCACGAAGGTAACTCTTGGATCGATCCGGCGATCGCCCGCATCGTCCTTAAACAAGCTCGCACTAAAGAGTCGGCACCGGAAGAACCGAAGGCTGAGGGCAAAAGAGTCACAATTAAGGCTGCCGAACCCGAGTTCAGTCACATCATCGAGACTTACCCTTTAACCGAGCGGGAATTAGAGGTTTTGGAACTGATCGTGCAGGGTTACAGCAATGCTGCAATCGCCGAAAAGCTCTACATTACTGTCGGTACAGTCAAGACTCACGTCCGCAATATTCTCAACAAGCTGTGCGCTGATGACCGCACTCAAGCGGCCGTTCTCGCCCTGCGTTCTGGCTTGGTTGGATAAAGCCTTATCATCAGGCAAAATCAAGTTAAAAGTAGGGTGCGCAGTGCGCACCTTACCGTCGCTCATCTAGGGTGCGCCGGGCTCACCGGCTAACTAATTGTTGCTGCTCATCTAGGGTGCGCAGGGCTCACCCGTAGGCGAATTGTTTTAGGTAAAAAAATGCTATAGTTTAAGCTTGCATCTATCCCAGTGCAGATATTTTAAATAATCTTTTTATAAGTAAATCAACCTTAAGATAGATGCCAAATACTGGTCATGTTACTAAGACTTATGGTTGAGCAATAACAAGTTAGATAAATTCCGATCGCACTGCCGATATGGCGCCATTTCACTTCATAAAATGCAGCGGCTGGGCAAGATTACCATTCTTTTAGGAATAGTTAAGCGTTAAAGAACTTATATCTGCAGAGTGATGCCTGAGTTCGCTTAAATCTGCGAGATTAGAAGTATCAACTGCTACTGGAATATCCTAAAAAGAGGTATTATGGCCGCTCCAATTGAATTTAAGTTATTTGCTCCCTACAACAAAGGAGCTGCCTTGATTGGCTCTTTTTCTAACTGGGAAGACATCCCGATGGAAAAAGACCAAGAAGGTTATTTTCGCACGCGAGTTGAGTTGGAGGATGGCGTTTATCAATACAAATTCCGCGTTCAGTCGAAAAGCTGGTTTCTAGAACCCGATCAGTGGATAGATGTGGTCGATCCCTACGCCACTGACATCGACAATCCCACTCAAAACGCCGTTGTTCGGATCAAAGACGGCTCGCGCATTATCGATACCTACGTCTGGAAACACGACGACAAACCGCTGCCGGCCGATCGGGAATTAGTGATTTATGAAGTGCACGTTGCCGACTTTTCCGGCGGCGAAGCCGATCCCCTGGCCCGCGGCCAGTACAAGCACGTCCTCGAAAAACTCGATTACCTAGTCGAACTCGGCATCAACGCGATCGAACTAATGCCCGTCAAAGAATACCCAGGCGACTACAGTTGGGGCTACAACCCCCGCTACTTCTTCGCTGCCGAGTCCAGCTACGGAACCACAGAAGAACTCAAAAACCTGATAGACGAGTGTCACGGGCGCGGCATTCGCGTCATCATGGACGGGATTTACAACCACTCGGAAGCATCCAGCCCCCTCACTCAAATCGATCACGATTATTGGTATCACCACGAACCCCGCGATCCAGACAACAATTGGGGCCCGGAATTTAACTACGAATTCTACGACGAAAAGTTAGGAACTTTCCCCGCACGCAAATTTGCTGGCGATACCGTCCGCTTCTGGATTCAAGAATATCATCTCGACGGCATTCGTTTCGACGCGGCGCGACAAATTGCCAACTACGATTTCATGCACTGGGTAGTTCAAGAAGCCAAAAATGCCGCCGGCCCCAAACCGTTTTACACCGTTGCCGAATTCATTCCCGACGAACCCAGCATCACGAATCTAGACGGGCCGATGGACGGCTGCTGGCACGACAGTTTCTATCACTGCATCATTCCACAACTCTGCGGCGACTTTTTTGATTTAGAACAACTCAAAGATGTGATTGACTGCAAGCGGCAAGGTTACTTGGGTGCTACGAATGTAGTGAATTATCTGACCAATCACGACCACGATCGCCTTTTTGCCGAATTGGGTTCGTGCGGGATTTTGGATGAAGCAGCATTCAAGCGAGCGAAGTTGGGCGCGGTGGTATTAATGACAGCAGTTGGCGTGCCGCTGATTTGGATGGGCGAAGAATTTGGCGAATACAAAGCCAAAACAATCGAGCAAGCTAAAATTGACTGGACGCTACTAGGAAATGACATGAATAAAGGTTTGTGGGAATACTACAAAGGCTTGATTCACCTGCGCAAAAATAACCAAGCACTTTACACAGAAAACATCGAGTTTTTCCACGAAGACCCCGAGTCGAAAGTTTTTGCTTACACTCGCTGGAACGATGAAGGTTCGAGAGTTGTAGTAGTGGTGAATTGGTCGGAAAATTATCTAGCTGGTTACAGCGTTCCCCACTTCCCGGAAAACGGAACTTGGCACGAATGGACGGGGAATTATGATATTGAATCGGGCGATAACAATATTATGATTGACTTGCCTGAATACGAAGCAAAAGTGTTTGTTTGGCAGTAAGCTGTCCTATCAATTCCGGTTACACCGGAATCATTGTTGACTGTTGACTGTTGACTGTTGAAGGAGGGGTCGAAAAACTGACGGGGTAGTTGAGTATTGACTGTTGATTCGATTTTACAATTCCGATGCTAGCGGAGTTGATATCAGACCTCGAAAGCACTGATTCGCAATTCAAAAATATGAGGACTGAAGTCCTCACTACCAACCCAAAAAACAATGTTTGTAGTAAGGACTTTAGTTTTTTCTTGATTCGCCTAAACTCCGAGCCCGGATGTCCTCATATCGATTCCGGTTGCACCGTCCGTCATTGTTGACTAATGACTAATGACTAATGACTAATGACTAATGACTAATGACTAATGACTAATGACTAATGACTAATGACTAATGACTAATGACTAATGACTAATGACTAATGACTTCCGCTTCCTGATTGTTAATTTAAACTACTTATTTTCCCTGGTTGATTTTCTAGGCACAATTGGGTTATAGCCCCCGCCGGTATTGGTTTGCTAAAGAAGTAACCCTGACCCATATCGCACTGATGCGACTGCAAAAATGCCAACTGTTCTGCTGTTTCCACTCCCTCAGCAACCACCTGTAAATTCAGGCCCTGTCCCAAGGAGATCGCCAGTTTCACAATAGTAGCACCGCTGTTGCCGTTCACCAAATCGGCCACGAAGGATTTGTCTATTTTTAAATTATTGAGCGGAAAGCTTTTCAAAGACCACAGCGAAGAATAACCGGTACCAAAATCGTCCAGAGAAATTTTAATTCCCATTTCCTGCAACTGCTGCAATACCGACACCGTAAAACTCACATCTGTCATGGCAAGGCTCTCGGTAATTTCTATTTCTAAATACTGGGGATTTAACTTGGTTTCTGATAAAATTTCAGCGATGGTTTGTACCATGTTAGGTTGCAGAAACTGCCGGGCTGATAAATTCACAGCTATCCGCATCGGCGGCAATCCCAGTAACTGCCACTCTCGATTTTGCAAGCAAGCAGTCCGCATCACCCATTCGTCCATTTGGCAGATTAATCCTGTTTCCTCAGCTAAGGGAATAAATCGATCGGGAGAAATCAAACCGCGTTCGGGATGCTGCCAGCGAATCAGAGCTTCCATGCCGACTATTTGGCTGGTATTTAAGTTTATTTGCGGTTGATAGTGCAGCACAAACTCGGATTTTTTCAGAGCTTTGTAAAGATGATTTTCTAAGTTAAGATCCTCGGAAACTTTACTGCCGATCGCCCGCGTATAAAACTGATAATTATTCCGACCTTTCTGTTTAGCTTTGTACATCGCAGCATCAGCATTTTTCAGCAAAGTTTCTGCATCTTCTCCGTCGTAAGGAGCCAAAGCAATTCCCAAGCTCGCCTTAGTATAAAGTTCTCGACCATCAAAATCAAAAGGAGTGCTTAAACTCTGGATAATTTGCTGGCAAATCTTAGCTGCTTCATCAGGGCTGTTGATATTGTACAGCAGCACAGTAAATTCATCCCCGCCCCAACGGGCAATCGAATCCCCCACGCGCAAACACTTAGTCAAACGCCGAGATACACCTTGCAGCAACAAATCGCCCACTGGGTGTCCGAGAGTATCGTTAACATTTTTAAATCTATCCAAATCTAAAAAGATCACCGCCAGCATTTCTGCGTTTTGGTGAGCGCTAGCTAAAGCTAAAGACAGCCTTTCATTAAACAGCAATTTATTAGCTAAACCCGTTAATTGGTCGTGAGAAGCTTGATGTCGGATCATCGCCTCGACGCGCCTCTGCATTGCAGCCATGTACAGGTGAGTTCCTAAAGATTTTGCTAGCTTCTGTTCCTCGCTGCTCCACTTTTTGGTTTCGCCGGTTTTGATTTCTTTCCAAGCTGCAAAGGACTTTCGGGGACGATCGCTCCGGGTGTCGGAACTGCAACGGCCCGCCCACACAATTTCGGTTTCTATAGGGCTGCGAAAAATCGTGAGACAGCCGATGCACTGTTGGCCGTATTGCAGCGGTATTGCCAAAAATGATCGAATGGAAGCTTCCAGAAAATTTGCAGATAAAGATTTAAGTTGAGGTTCTTTAGAAATATCGGAAATCGCGTACAGGTGGGGTACGATCAAACTGGAAATATTTTTTTCAATTGAACTGTAATGCTGGGAATATACATTTTGATAAACATCTAATTGGCTGGTATCAGGAGTTTTTGCTTGATCGTCTGGGTTGGCCAACCCCATGATCTGCTGCCAAAACGGGCTGAGTTCAAGGTCGAGATCCGCGGGCTGCTGACCGCAGGTATAAAGTAAAGCCGGCATATCGCCAAACTCGGCTGCAATGTACAGTCGCCCTCCCGAACCATCCAAATGCTTGACAGTTTGTTGGAGAACTGCTTGCCGAATTTCGTTTACTTCCAGAGGAGAATGCAGCAAACTGGTAATTTGGTTGACAACGGCTTCGTCGCGCGCTTGCTGTCGAGCTTGACTGAGCAGAAAGGATTGGGCGATCGCAATTGAAAGTTGATCCACAAGCAACTGCACCATTTTCAATTCTCGAGCGCTAAACCGTTTCGGTTGGCTGTGGTGACAGGCCAACAGCCCCCAAAGCTGATTTTGATGCAAAATCGGCACCGTCAGAGCAGAACGGGCCCCCATAGCCTTCAGATATTCAGCGTGACAGGGGTCTACAGGACCATAGCTAATATCTTCAACTGCTAAAGTTTTGCCGGTTTCGAGACAATCTAAGCGATTAATTGTTTGATGCTTCAATTCCACATCTACAATCACTCGCTGCCGCGCTTTGAGAAACATTTCCCGGGCACTATTGGGAATGTCGCCTGGTGGAAAGCGCAAACCAAGCAAAGATGGCAAGTTGTCGCCGTTGGTGGACTCAGCAATGACCTCGCCGCTACCGTCGGCCTCAAAGCGATAAACTTTTACCCGATCGCTCCCTAAAAAACTGCGGATTTCTCGGGTGGTTGTCGTCAAAATCTCTTGCAATTCTAAAGAGTTGCGGATGCGATTGGTAATTCGATTCAGTAAAATCTCTTGTTCTATAGTCGATTGTGACATTTGTCTAACTTTTGTGCGGGGCATCCCTTTTGATCTCCAGGGCTGTTGACAGCTTTTTTGCGACCCACAGTCTTAACTCGCCCTGTATTATACATTACAACACTTTCGCCCCATCTATTGGACCTACCCAACCCGGGAGCGAAAAACTCGGTTTCTGGGGATATTTCTGGTTTCCCGACAAATTTCGCTTAGAAACCGGGTTTCTCACAGCAGTTAGAAGGCAAGGAATGAGCGATCTCACAAGTAGTGAGGACTCAAGTTCGATCGATTTCGATCGCGGCTCAAGTTCTTACTACAAAACAATTGCAGAGTTATATCAAATCCGGTAGCATCGGAATTATTCATCTCTGTATTCTCTCCCTCTGCGTTCTCTGCGCCCTCTGCGGTTAAATCATTCCGATGCAACCGGAAACGATATTACAAGGCAAGAGATATAGAGAAACCGGGTTAACGAAGGAGCATTCTGGCTCAAGAGCGCAGAATGCTGGTTCGTCAACCCGAATGGTAAGTATTTATACCCGGAAAAATGGCGTTAAGCCGACTCCCAAATTCCCCGAATTCGATCGGGCAAAAAGCCCGCTATTTCCTGAATTCGCTCCTGGGACAACTCATCCTTCGTTGCCGAAAATACAGCGGCGATCGCAGTTTCCGGTTTTACTCCCGAAGGAAGTGCGCCTTCTAGTTCCACCCTCCGTGCAAACAAATTGCCATCGATCCCCCAAGGTGCAGGCTCGCCGGTCAAAGGCTGACGTATCCGGCTGAGCAATCCCACCAGCGGATTGGTATCTTTCCAGAGGTCTGCTATTTCTTGTTGCAGGGTTTTGTCATCCGTAGGCAAAACTTCTTTGTGCAACTCAGATTCCACGCGATCGCTGGCTTCTGTTGTCATCACATCGCGCATGATCCGGTACACTAATTCGGTAATGTCCCGGGCATCAAAAATATCCTCCAAGTGACCTTTTAACATCACTTTTTCCAAAAACGGCATATCCTTTGAAGCGATAGGAACTGCCGCTCCTTCGTGGTGGAGCGACTGCGGAGGATTCGTCTCCATTTTCTGTAACAGTTTGTGGCCTTTTTCTGTTAACTCCGCTTCTTGAAATGCGACTAAAGGCGGCAATAACTCAGCTCCTCCGTAAGGCTGTCCACTAAACTCCGCTTTGATAAATTCCCTTTGGTTGAGGTAGTCCAAATGACCGAGCAATTCCGCTTCCGCCACCTCGTGACCGACATATTCTTCGGCTGCGTTCCTAATTTCCGACTCTCCCCTGCCGTTTCCGCTGCCAATCTTTTTGAGCAAAATGTAAGTCAGGTCGTCTCTGATTGGAATTGTCATCAAATCCTCCTAGGTTAATATCCAGTAAAGAGCAAGTAAAAACTGAATTTTTTTACTTGCTAAAATTGTGACGATTACTACTTAAAAACATTGAAGTCTAAACCCGAGTAACAAGTATCTCTCAGCAGGTGGAAGTTGTGAAACTTAAGTGTCCGTTAGAATCTTCCTTTAGGTAGATCCATGTATGGGAACCTACCTATAATGTAGTGAGTATCCTGAAAAGCTGCCGTCACTCTTCAATGCTACTAACCGAGGATGCTTTATTGGTAATATTTGCCGTATTTATTACGTGTGGTTACCAAGGCTGACGTACCGATAGCGTCAAAGTTGGTAATTTGTGCTTGGATTGGTACAATTAAGCAGATGCTCTGGGTTCGATCGACTGCGACCGTCTTTGCCCCAGTTTGTAGCTATATTGTACAATCTGGTTAGGCCGGAAACTGGCCATCTGAGAGCTACAAATATGAGCCAATCTGTTTCAAGTGCCCGAGCGCCACTTGAGGAATGCCTCAGGTAAAAAAAACGATCATCTTTCGATCTTTTTTGATCGTTTTTTGCTCATTTTTGGTCGTTTATTGGTCGTTTTTAGCTAGGCATTTATGAAATACCCTACTTGGAAGAATACATTGGAATCCTCCTCTTTAGATAGCGGTCAATCTGCGGTTGACAAGCGTCCTTTAGTGTTGGCTGTAGACGACAATCACGACAACTTAGAGCTGCTGACACAAATACTCGATTTATTCGGCTGCGAGTGCATGGGAGCCGTGGACGGGTACGCAGCTCTTTCAGCAGCAACCTCCCGACCTCCCGACCTAATCGTACTCGACATTTGCCTGCCGGATATAGACGGTATAGAAGTAGTAAAGCGCATCCAAGAAAACCCCGAACTCAAACATATTCCGATTGTGGCGGTCACAGCACTAGCAAAAGCAGAAGACCGCGAGCGAATTCTCAAAGCCGGCTGCGTTGAATACATTTCTAAACCCTTTAACATCAAGGATTTAGAAACAATTATCCGCCAGCACCTCAACTCTCAGATGTGTCTGGTTGAGTTTTAGGTTGAGTTTTAGACTTAGAACTAGAATCGCGAACTTTAGGTGCAGACTCCAAAATTGCGATCGTTCCGGTGCGACCCGTCTCCAAAGTCGCATCGCTGAGCAAATCAGTTACTCCCACACCCAAAACCTCTGTGATTAAGTCTTTCAGTTGCAATTCTAGGACTGATTCTAGTTGCGATCGCACCTGCAAAGCCAAATCTTGCTGACCGTTCTGGGCCAGGATTTTTTCTGGTTGAGTAACCCCATTTTCGATAACAATTATCAATTTGTTATCCAAAAGATGACATACCGCGTGACTCGTTTGTTGTCCGAGTAGAGAACGGTACAAAGCTTGAATTCCCTGCGAAAGACTCCGTTCTAATTTCCCGCGAGTAGGTTCTAACGTTTCCCCGGCCATATTTTTGATTGAAACAAAGATAATTCAAAAAAACACTTATAGAAGAAAGAAGTTCGGCAACGGGCAATGTACGGGATATAACGGATGGAAGAAGTCAGAAGCAATCTTAAGCTCATATTTGAGCAATTAAAAAAGTCATCCTCCTCAGAGCGATTTCTAAGCCCAGGCGCCTCTAAATTTTACAGTCAAGTAAGATGAAATTATGGTGGGGTGGGCCAGGGAGCCCGCCCGAAAAATACAACGCAAGATTCCCAACAGCTTATAAGAGTTAACAATTAACAGTTAACAGTTAGCTGTTATAAATAACCGTCGCCCTAGCCGACAGTAACTTGATTAGTTTCCACGCCCGTTGCACCCTTAACACCTTTAGCAATTGTCACCAACCTGTTGACAATTTCCTGACTGGGAACTGTACCTTTGAGAACCACCGTAGTGCCATGTTGAGCCACATAAACAGTCTCAATATCCGCCACATCTGGATTTGCATCGAAAGCCTGAGCCACCCGTTTAGCTAAACCGCTTTGATCGTATTCTCCATTCAATCCCATGCGTTCCGGCGGGATTGTCTGAGTGCTCGCAGCAGGCTGAGCTTGAGATTGAGCTTCAGCTACAGGTGCTTGGTAAGCAGGAGCGTCAACAGTTTCTTGATTTTCAAGTTTTTCTAAACCAAACAATCTTTTTAGCCAACCCATAGAGTTTGTCCTCCCACAAAGTTTGTGTTAATTGATGTGTTAATTGACGAGTTAATTGACTGTTGCCACGTCGCCGTGCAATTGTTATTCTCAATACCAGGAATTACGATCGCATTCTTGGACGCAGAAACCGGATTTTTCTACAAAAAACTATCGTTTCAGCCATCCGCCCCGGTAGAAAAACCCGGTTTGTTGAGTTTGGTGCGCCAGTCCTAAATACAATTTACTGTTGTACAACTTCGCCGCTCATCTGCCTGGAGACATAAATTATCCGGCGCTCAAACAAATACCTGCGCTGACGATTCCGGCAAATCAAACTTAAACCCTTTTTCCCCAACTTCTACAATTTTGTTGTACATCAACTCGTGCCAAGTTCCCGCATCCGGAAAGTTAGGAATGCTGTTACCAGATAGATAAATATCCAAAAAATTAGCGACCACTACTGCTCGCGTTCCCTCATCGCTCCAGCGGTAGTAAACGAGCACTTTGGTTTGGGCATTTTCGGGGAAAATTCAATATTTTATGTGTAAAGTGCCGGAACTTTTTTCCCGCAGCAGAATCACCTGTTTGTAGTATGCCAAAAAATCATGATTTGGCTAATTTTTCAACAAAGACCATTGCAGTTTATTCGACTGGTTGGGAGTTCTCCGAGTGGACTCTCCCAACTCTTCGCCCATCTACAGCAGCGGTATTCCTACTGCTGTTACTAACAAAACCGCTCCCAATTTAGCGCGTTTAAAAGCAGCTTCTCGGTCGAGAGTCCGAAAGCTTGCTGCCGCCAGCAAGTGGTCGTGGTGGTGACTTGCTCAATAATTGATAACATTAGTTGTTTTTTGATAGCCTTGTTGTTTGGCATCCAGAACTTGCTTGAGCTTTTCGATATCGAAAGTATTCCCCGCGAGATTTTCTCTGGCAAAAAGGCGAAAAGTTTCGTGGCAGCAACCGTCCATCGGCCCGTCCGCAGCTACGAATTCAGGAAGTTCAGAATGTGTTCTGCTATGTTTTGACACTCCCCCACAATCAGGCACGGGGATTCTTTGATCTATAAGCCAACTTGCTTAGACAGGATCACTCCAATCAAAGTAGAGGTCAATCGATTTTAGATTTTAGATTTTAGATTAAAGAATTGAAGCATTGACCCCACCGATAAATTCGGGGGGCAAGTTTCATCGGATACAGGTTTTTTATTTCTGGGTCCTGAGTCTGCGAAGGAATGAATCCGGGGGCTTGTATCCTGGATGCTTTCGGTCGATCTTCTAACTTAATTTTAGTGCGGAAATAACCTCTGTCATCTTTTTCTAAGGGAATTTCTTCCCATAAGGAAAAGGAGGCGAGCAGTGTAGCCGCTTTGTTGTTGGGATCGAAGAGCTTAAATTCAATTGCAGCGGCCATGAATAGCTTGTTTGCAGAACTTATAACTCTGATTAGTATTGATTTTTACCCTTTTGCAAATCTGTCGCCATCGTTCTTAAGAGTTAAACCTTTGACTCTTATGTTGTCAGGTGTTCCGTGCGCGCCCGGAGAATTTAGTAGTACACATCCTACCGATTGAGTAAGGTGCGCCCCTAAGCACCCGGAGGCCAGATTTAAATCAATCAAAAATGTAGTTAAAGTAACTAAAAAATATTAAGCGCTGTTTATGAAAAGTAATTTAACTTTTGATAAGTAAATAAGTTGTGATAAGAGTTTAATATTTGTAACTAAAGGAACATTTTTTAGCTAACAGAGCTAATACTGTAGAATGATGTCATTTTATGCGGAAAGAGCGAGGCTGGGCTTGTAATTGTAAGGCAAGGGAAACCAGAAAAATGAATGCTTTATTCAACTGGATTTTCCCGCGCTCGACTTTCACTTAAGCTTCAGCCGAGAAGAGCAATGATTATCTTTGCTTAGGCCTTGGCAGCTCTTGTCTTCTAGTTTTTGACTAGCAAACTTTGTAGAACCTTTCATCAGCTTTAACGACTGCTGCTACCTCAGTAATTGGTAATCGGTGAAAATCTCATCCGTCCCTGTTACCTGTTAGATATTCCGAGCAGTGGCTCTAAGGCTCTAAAAGTTTAATGTGGGATGTTGACGAATTACCTTTACTGTAAAAATCTGGAGTGCTAAAAATGCTAAAACAAATGTGTTGGTTGCCCCGCCTCGGAGGCAATGGAGAAAAGATATTGCACTTGCGCACCGAAGCCCGTCAAGCCTGGCGGCCTTATACAGCTTTTCCGCAGTTTGCTGTATCCGACTACCGGGAACCGGGCGGTTCTAAGGGATGGGCAACCTTTCAGAAGCTGAAAACTAAAGGGTGGAATTTAATTTCGACTGAAGAAGGAGAGCAGTCGATGTTTGACGAACAGAAAAGTGCTTAAAAAATCAGAAACCGCAGGAATAAAAGAAGAGGTAAAATCCTCTTCTTTTTATTTGTTTAGGACGCAGCAACTGGGTTTTTCATCCTCCTACTTTGTTGAAGCGGTAAGGTGCGCCGCACGCACCCTACATAATATTGAGATGTTTGCCAGTTGCAAGTAAATTAGCTCACATCTTGCACCATTCTCAAGAACAGGCAAGATGCCTGTTCCACAAAGAGTGAATTTTCTTGTGCAACAGGCATCTTGCCTGTTCATAAAAAGCTTATTGAGAATGGTGCAACATCTCAGTTAGGCGATCGCCGTTTCCCTGTCTGCTGTAAGTGGTACGTTATTGAACACCGGGTGGCGAGTTTTCAAGTTAAACCGGTATCCGTGGGGGAGGATGTGCAACTTGGCGCCGCAAATCGCTAAACCCTCATCCTTCAACCGTCCATCTATATTGTCGTGGAGTTTTTCCGACTCGTCGATGACAGTTACAGCGCTTTCGCCAATAACTTCCAACTCGTCACCGCTGACTAAAATAGCTGTATTTTCGTCAATACCAAATCCCAAGACGGCCGGTTGCAGCAAGAGTGCGGTAACTAAGCGTCCCAGACGACCTCGCTGGGCGAAATGCTGGTCGATGACAACTCCCGGAAGGAAACCCATTCCTGGGCCCATGGCTACCACATCAACGCGGGGATTTGTCTCCGAGTCTCCTTCAATAATCATCATGTCTGGCATCATCGCCGCGCCGGCACTCGTGCCGCCAATGATAATCCCTTCAGCGTAGCGTTTGTGCATAGCTGCGTCGAGTTTGGTGCCTTTCAAGCAGTTAATAATCCGCGCTTGCTCTCCGCCGGTAAAGAATATGCCAGTCGCTTGTTCGATCGCTTCTAAATACTCTGGATTGTTGGCATCTTCGGGTTTCTGGGTGTCAACCACTCGCACATCTTCAGCGCCGAGTCGCTCAAACACTCGGATGTAATTATTTCCTACTTCTCCCGGTAGGCTTGTCGCAGCCGTCATGATCACAATGTGGGCTTTAGTGCCTCCGGCACACCGCAAGAATTCCCGCAGAATTTTGCAGTCCCCCTCTTTGTCTTCCGCGCCGCCAATAATTAGTAACTTCCCCTGCTTTTCGTTGGTCGCCATATTATCTCCACTTTTAATTTATTAAATTTCACTAAAACACAAAATTCCTTTTTGCGAAAACTGCCCAAAGGTATATATAGATACAAAAAAATTTCAGGCTTCTACCACTCGGTAGACGCACACAGCTCAAGCGTTCTGGTTGCTTTTGAGTCGGGCTCTGGGCTGTAACGATTTTGGTAAACAGTCCTGGAGGGACTCGACTAAAGAAACCGGGAATAGGAACGAAAATTATGCGTTGTTTGAACGGAAAAACTTAACTCAGAAACTCGGGTTTCTGAGAGAGCTTTTGCGCCCGGGACTGGTAAAAAAAACCCGCTGTCTGCGTCTAGGACTATCTCTGTAGCCGATCCTCGGCGATCGACCAAAAAAGCTTACCCCCCCTAACAGGACATAGGAGGGGTCAAGAAATGAGGTTAAATTTCAGGGCCCACGCAGGCGCGCGACGATCGATCCGGTTTCTGATTCGATTATTCGCTAATCCTCCTCTTATTGCTCGTAGAAATCGGATTGATGAGCGTAAGTCCTAAATTAGTCCGATCACCCGTTAGTGCGATCGCTCGATCAAATTGCTCAATACTGTACACGCCCGTTCTAGAGGTAGGTGTCTGGGTTTGCCGTTCCAGACAATCTGATATTCGTTGCTGTTTTGGCCGTCACCGTAGCCAGAAATTAGCTTCCGGTGAAATGCTTCCTCAGCTAATTCGTGAACTTTATCTCTGAGAGTAGTTTGTGCGAGCTTCATAATTTGCTGCCTCTTAAATTCTCTTTCACTGTCATAAACAATTATAAGTGCGCTGTGCACCTCTCAAAAGTTATAGGTTTTTTTCTGGAGGGGCAAGGAAGTAGTAATTAGTTATAAGTGCTTAGCTATGAATGCTTAGTCATAAGTGCTTAGTCATCAGTGCTTAGTTAGATGTTGAAAGAAGAAGAAATCTTTTCCCACACTCCACATCTGGCCATCTCCCCACTATCCCGCTGGGGCACTGGGCGACTGGGCCACTGGGTCACTCCCGCGATGCTGAAAGCCGAATTGCTGGGAGTGTGTGTATCAACTGCGACACTATCTATGCCTACAGGTAGTATCTAATGGATCGACAAGAGAGTTAACCTTAAAAATTAACGAAAAGGAGGTTAGAAAATGCTGCAAGAAAAAAGCACCGAAACAGCTCGCGTTAATGCTCGAAAAACAGATGTTTTTGATGTTTTCAACTTCAAACACTATATGGGGCCAAACCCTTATTTAGGAACAGCGGCTTTAGTTTTTGATTTGGCACTGACGGGCGCGAGCGAACCTTTGCCGATCGCACATTACCAGGAAATTATTGGCGATCGCTACCCGCAACTCCTGCACGAAACTTTCTCGAACCACGCCCAACTGTTCGGCCGTACCGCCTCAGAAGTAGCAAAACTCGACATGGGTTTGCACTTCCAACACTGGAACATCAAGCCATTTTCTCAGTTTAACAGAATTAGCATAGAAGCAGTTCACGCCCGCAGCGCGCGATCCGTAGTTTACGCTGTTTGGGATTGGTTTGAAACCATCAATCAAAATCAAGATTTTCCCTTGGAAGCACAAATAGACGCGCTGCAAAATATGTTCCGGCAGTCTGTGTACGGAGGCCCGACAGTTTATTCGTTAATGCGATCGGCATCCCAAAAAGGCATTCCCGTATTTTATTTGTGGGATGAAGGATTGATGCAATACGGGTACGGCAAAAAACTTGTTCGCGGCTCTGCAACTACTTTTGATTCTGACAGCCATTTAGACTCAGATTTTACCACGCGCAAAGACGATTGTAAAGCTTTTCTCGCTACATTAGGATTTCCTGTCCCCAAAGGCGATATCGTCTCCACAGAAAGCGGAGCTCTGGCAGTTGCTAGAGACATTGGCTATCCAGTTGCTGTCAAACCAGTAGTCGGTCATAAAGGAATTGGCGTCACAGCAGATATCCGAGATGGTGAGGAATTGCAGGCCGCTTTTAAAAGAGCTGTTAAGGCAATTCCCGAAACAGAACCGGTGCGAGTAATTGTGGAAAACAGCATCAAAGGATCGGATTTTAGGCTGTTGTGCGTTAACGGCAAATTTGTTTCGGCAACTGAACGCCGACCCGCTTGGGTAACAGGTGATGGCGACTCAACAATTCGCGAATTGATCCGCCGTGAAAACCGCAAACCCCAACGTTTGGATACGCCAACTTCGGCCCTGAGCAAAATTCAGTCCGACGAAGCGATGGAAATGTATCTGGCAGAACAAGGGCTGTCATTGGATAGTGTCGTAGAGCGCGATCGCACTGTGTATCTGCGCAAAGTCGCCAATCTTTCCGCAGGCGGCGTCAGCATCGACGCTACCCGCAATGTTCACCCGGATAACATTGTTTTGGCTCAAGATATCGCCCTACATTTTCGGTTAGCTTGTTTGGGGGTTGATGTAGTAACAGAAACTCTCGCCAAATCTTGGAAAACAGGCAATTTTGGGATTCTCGAAATTAATGCCGCGCCCGGAATTTTTATGCACCTCAACCCGGCTGTCGGCGAAGGTGTTGATGTGCCTTCGCATATTGTCGAAACTTTCTTTGACTCGGGAAAATCCGCCAGAATTCCGATTATTACTTTCAACCGGATTTCAGTGCACGATCTGCAAGAAACAATCGACCATATTCTGTTGCAACATCCCGATTGGACGATCGGTGCTGTTTGTCGCGGTGGACTTTTTGTCAACCGTTCTGAGAAAGTTTTGAATAACAATTACAATCTTAACGTGCAAAGTTTGCTGCGGAATCCCAAGCTGGATTTGTTAATTGCTGAATATCCCGGAAATATTTTGGAAGCAGAGGGAATGTTTTATCAGGGAAGCAATATGGTGGTGCTGGACAATCCGGGGGAAACTGAGATGATGTTGGTCAGAGAAAGCACTGATGATGATACTGTTGTGGTGAGGGAAGGAAATAGTATTTCTATTCGCCGCCAAGGGTTGATCGAACAGTATACTCTCGGGGATGATGAACCGTTTACACGGGTTTATTTGAAGGAAATAGGGACTGTTTTGTAAGCTGTTCCACATTTAACTTGGCTTTGTAGGGCGGGTATTGAGTACCCGCCCCGCCAGATAAAGGCTTTTTCTGGTTACCGGGTGCTTCCGGGGAAGTAACTTGGCGATCGCCCAGATTTGAACTCGCTTCGTTACACTTAGTTACAATTGGTGGCAATCCCTCAGTCGTGGATGCACTATTCCTAAGAAACCCGGTTTCTCCCGAGATTTCTCGTTACCACACCAAGATTTTCGTAGAAATTGGGTCGCTCGGGGTAATACCATTTTAGATTTTAGATTTTAGATTTTAGATTGGGCATGACTGATGACTATCCGGGTTTGCTGCTTGCCTAGAGTTGCATTCTTTTTTTAAACTGGTGTAAGTCCTATTCCTGCGATCGTAAGTTTTTAAACAATTTAGTTTCTGGGCGGTCTCTTGTGTTATCAAGGAACTTCACAAGTCTTTAAACTAATTGCACTTCGGTGGCAGAAGGTGTGGGAATGTAAGCAACCCCGGTCTGAAGACACGGGGCTTTGGCAAATAAGCTAAAGCCGTGCTTACCCGCTATCGCCTTAACTGGCTACGTTGTTGGGGTCAAAACACCGGAAAATGCGACGCTAGTTTTCCGCTCTGTTGTTTGCAATTAAACAATTCTAAGGTCACTGGAATAGTGTTGCAAGCGTAAAAAGCCCTTATAACATTGGCAAAGCGAACTTTACGAGAAATCGAAGGGACACAACAATGTCTATCCAACCAAATTACGTTTTTGTTCTAGATGCTAACCGCAAACCACTAACACCATGCAAACCATCTTTGGGACGCAAACTGTTAAAGGTTGGCAAATGTAAAGTTTTCAGGCTTTACCCTTTCACTATAATCTTGAAAAAAAAGGTAGTTCAAGACCCGCAGCCTGCCACTTTAAAGATTGACCCCGGTTCAAAAGTTACTGGGTTTGCTCTACTTCTGAATTCCAATCTGATCTGGGTAGCCGAACTAACCCATCGCCCTCAAGCAATTAAGGCATCGCTAGAGTCGCGTCGTTCTCTACGGCGCAACCGCAGAAGTCGGCATACAAGGTATCGCCAAGCGAGATTTTTGAACCGGACTAGATCCAAAGGCTGGTTAGCTCCCAGCCTCCAACACCGAGTAGAGACGACTTTAACTTGGGTCAACAAGTTATCAAAGCTTGCACCAGTTAAGACAATCTTTCAGGAATTGGTTAGGTTTGATTTACAAAAAATGGAAAACCCCGAGATTTCAGGGATGGAGTATCAACAAGGGGAGCTGCAAGGCTACGAAGTCCGCGAGTATCTTCTTGCAAAATGGGATAGGCGGTGCGCTTACTGTGGCGCGGAAAATGTACCGCTACAAGTTGAGCACATTCATCCTAGAGCGTCGGGCGGTACCAATAGAATATCTAATCTGTGCTTAGCTTGCGAATCTTGCAACACAAAAAAAGGGACTAAAGACATCAAGATATTCTTGGCGAAAAAAACCGATATTTTGAAAAAAATCGTGGCACAAGCTAAGCGCCCGTTGAAGGATGCCGCTGCTGTTAACTCGACTCGATGGGCTTTGTTTAATCGCTTAAAAGAGACAGGTAAAGAGATTATTACGGGTTCTGGCGGGTTGACCAAATTCAACCGCATACGGCTGGAATTACCAAAAACCCACTTCTTTGATGCTGCTTGCGTAGGTAATACACCTGAGATTTATGTGTCAGCAAATCAGCCTTTAAATATCAAAGCAACGGGGCATGGTTCAAGGCAGATGTGTCGCACCGATAAGTTTGGATTTCCTTCGAGGTACGTTCCTAAATTTAAGTTTGTCAAGGGTTTCCAGACAGGCGATATTGTAAAAGCCGTTGTTACTTCGGGCAAAAAGATTGGTACTTATACGAGCAGAGTGGCTGTCCGCTCATCTGGCAGTTTTAATGTGTTAGCAGCCCAGGGCTTAATTCAAGGAATCAGTCACAAATATTGTTTTTCTATTCATCAAAAGGATGGGTACAATTATGGATTTTAAGACTGTTGACGGGATACTAAAGTATCCCGTGTCCCTTTTCCTCCCAGGGCTAAAGCCACTGGGTTTCCAAGGCACCGCGAGGTTTTTATGAATGTTGGGAGCAATTCGTTTAATTCGCTGACGGAAAGTTTACTGTCACACCGTCGGTACATTCCAGCAGCGCTGACTCTTTGGATCGGTACGAGCTTGTCCTTGGCAGCCTCCGCCCTTGTGTGGCATTCGGAAAACCAACGAATGCAAGTTCAATTTCATGAGCAAGCCGATCGCCTGAATCTGACTTTGCAGCAAAGCATCAATAACAATTTAGAAGTTCTTTACTCACTTCAAGCATTCTACAGCGCATCTACTGAAGTTACCAAACAAGATTTTAAGCAATTCGTTGGGCCTACACTTTCCCGCAAAGGGGCCATCCATTCTCTTAACTGGATTCTGCGCGTTCCTGCTGCCGAAAAAGCAGCTTACGAAGCCGCAATTCGAGCCGAAGGTTTTCCGGCCTTTCAAATTTACGAGCGAACTTCTGACAAAAAGCAGGTCAAAGCAAAAGTGCGATCGGAATATTTTCCAATTGCCTACAGAGAAGCACTAGAAGAAGATCCCAAAGTGATCGGTTTTGATGTTGCCTCCAGCCCCGATCGCTCTTGGGCTTTAGAGAAGTCGGTGAATACCGGGAAAATAGCTGCTTCCGGGCGGATTAGATTAGTCAGCAACGATCGACCAGGATTGCAAGTATTTCTGCCAGTACCCCGCCGCACAACTTCTCTAGATAACTCGGTCAAGGGTCGCCAAAACCTCAGGGGAGTTATTGCGGGTCTGTTTCAGATCACCAGTATGGTCGATTTATCTTTAGAATCCCTAAATTTAGACAGCATTAATTTTTACCTCTACGACAACTCCGCTACAGGGAAAGAACGCTTTCTGGTGCGCTACGACTCACAAGCTAAACAGTTGATAGATAACCCAAAACTGTCTAAGCCAGAGTTAACTAATCTCCGGGGAAAAATCTGTCAAAATCCTAGTGCTTGCACTCGCTTATTTAACGTAGCAGACCGCCAGTGGATGCTGCTAGTTTTGCCAGGGAAGGGGTACAACGGTCTGAGGACACATCAGGGTTCGCTGGCCATTTGTGCGATCGGGCTGCTGATAACTGGCAGCTTGACGATTTACCTGCTGATGTCTCTAGAACGTACTGCCAAAGTAGAACAGCAAGTGTACGATCGCACAATTCAACTAAAACAGCGCACCGCTGAACTAGAAACAGCACTAAAAAATTTGCAGGAAACTCAATTTCAACTAATCCAAACTGAAAAAATGTCCAGTTTAGGGCAGTTGGTGGCTGGAGTTGCCCACGAAATTAACAATCCTGTCACCTTCATCTCTGGCAACCTAATCCATACAGGCGAATATACTCAAAACTTGCTGGAACTTGTGGAAATATACCAGCAGCAATATCCGCACCCAACGCCAGAAGTGCAAGCGAAACAACAAGAGATCGAATTAGAGTTTATCACTGAAGACTTGCCTAAAATCCTAAAATCTATGAATTTGGGAGCTGAACGCATCCGCCAGATAGTGCTTTCTCTGCGAAATTTTTCGCGCTTGGATGAAGCTGAAATGAAGTCGGTTGACATTCACCAAGGGATTGATAGCACCTTGATGATTTTGGATAATCGGCTGAAACCTAAAGATGATTTTCCGGGTATTCAAATCATCAAAGAATACGGAAATTTGCCCTTAGTCGAGTGCTGGGCAGGACAATTAAATCAAGTATTTATGAATGTTTTAAGCAATGCTATTGATGTTTTATATGAAGCACAAAATTTCCAAATACCGCTCGGAAAAAGTTACTCAGAATTGGCACTTTTACCTAGGATTCGGATTCGCACTGAACTTTTAAGTTCTAATTGTGTATGCGTGCGGATTGCTGACAATGGAACGGGCATGACGGAAAATGTAAAAAAACGTTTGTTTGAGCCGTTTTTTACTACCAAACCTGTAGGCAAAGGTACGGGATTGGGATTGGCGATCGGCTATCAAATAGTAGACAAACATCAAGGTGCCATCAGGTGCGTATCGGCTCCGGGAGAGGGAACTGAATTCTGGATTGAGGTGCCGGTTCGGCAACAGTCCGAGCAATCTGTTTCTAAGGTTTTACCTGCGGTAGGTGTCAAGTTGAATTAGCGGAACAAATCTCGCTTCTAGCTCAGTCTCGCTCCCCTTGGCCTCTCCCTTTCTAATGGGAACGCCAGAGCGCCGCTGTTCTCTCTTTTTTTAATTAGGATCGCGAATTAAATAACTTACAATTTTAATTGTTATTGTGGGATGGGCGTCCCGCCCGTCCTTTTTGGACGGG
>NZ_JANMZH010000010.1:0-1437 GCF_031383065.1 Microcoleus sp. OTE_8_concoct_300
TAAAAATTTTAAGTCTATTATACCGCAACAGCGGTACAATTAATAGTTAGCCTGCTTCATCCTATGGCTGAGGAACTTCCAGTAAAGCTATGTATCAGTTTCCGAGGCTCATCAGGAAGCAGTAAAGCGATCGCATATCTAATTGGTCTTGAGTAGTTACAATCAATTATAAATTAACAGGTTACTGCAAATGTCTGACTTGTCGAGCATTGACAAACTAAAACTTGAAAAAATGTTTGAGATGGAAGGTGGTTATGTTCTTGATTTTACAGACAGAACTTTCCGGGAATTCATAATTGAAAATACACAGATTAACATATATGACGGCAAGTACGATTACGCTAGCGGATCTAAAGCTAATCGATTAAGGGCCTTTTGGACTCAAGAATCTAACTATACTGTTGGAAAATTAATTTCAGCTTTGTTGGAATATTGGAAAACAAAAAAACTGATAAATCACATAGAAATAAGCCAAGCCGAGCAAGCCTTGTTTGATGATTGCTATACAATAGCCGAACGACTTAAGCAAGATAGCATTGTTGAAAATATTGATGCAATTCAACCATATTCTAATGACAAAGAGTTTTCTGTATTAGCAAAATCCATAAGGGAAAGTATTCAAAATAATGAGCCAGAAGTAGCATTAGATAGACTGCATACTTATGTGGTGAAGTATACAAGGCAGCAATGCAATAAATATGGGATCAGTTATGACAGGGACAAAGCATTGCATAGCCTTTTTGGAGAATATGTAAAGTATCTAATACAGAACGGCTTTATTAAGTCACAAATGACCGAAAGGATTCTAAAATCTTCGATTTCAATTCTGGAGTCTTTTAATGATGTTAGAAACAACCAAAGTCTGGCTCATGACAATCCTATTTTGAATTATCATGAGAGTGTTCTAATATTTAACAATGTTTCAAGCGCGATTAAGTTTATAGAAGCCCTCGAAAAAGAAAAATCAGACGTTGACGAACAAGACGAAGTTCAAGCAGAGTGGGATGAGATTTCCTTCTGAAGAGGCTTGCTGTTTTCGTCAATCCGCACCCTCACAATCCTGTTGCCAAAGTTATCGTTCCTGTTTACAGGATACCCCATCCTGGTTAAATACTTCCTCGATCTCGCTTGTCCGCGCAGGCGGACTTCGTTTGTCTAGTTGCGGTTTCAACCGCCCGAGGCTCTTTTTACTGAGATTAACATATCGCGCTATGCTACCGTAGATACTTTTTCGTACTCTTCACTGTGTTTTTGCACTGCATCCCAAATATCAACTTTTTGCTGAAGATTAAGCCACAGTTGAGGGCCATTCCCCAACGCTTTCCCAATCCGAATTGCCATATCTACTGTAATTGGTCTTTGACCTAAAATAATTTGGTTGACACTACGGCGGGATACACCAAGTATCTCAGCAAACCTGGTTTGAGTCATTTCAAT
>NZ_JANMZH010000741.1:0-57865 GCF_031383065.1 Microcoleus sp. OTE_8_concoct_300
AATTGATATCACATCTTCCGCTGAAATTCTTCAAGCACATCCATCAACTGAACTTGACACTGCATCGGTATCAAATCTGCCAGCGGGACTTCCCGCTTGCCGCCGCCCAACTTGACTGGAATTCCTTGTAAAACTTGTGCAACTCTGTCAGCATCTAAATCGCCATCTTCTAGCATCTGGTAAAGTTGTTGGGCAACAACGGTATGCAGGTGAGCATCTCTCAGATACAAATGCCACTTGGCAATATCTATGTAGACATTTTCGCCGATTTCAGCGGCTAAGGATTCGATCGCCTGTGTAGTATTAGCCATATCAAAAAAGCCGAAAGTTATTTGTTATCAATCAAAAGACTTAACAAATCGCCCACCACTGCCTTCAGCCAGAATCTTTGGTGAGGGGCGAATAATCGGCGATCGCAAAATGGTAAACCGCGTGGGCCAAAACTACTAGAGCCCATCCACCCGTTACCGAAATTGCCCAAGGCCAATCAGCCTTTTGCAAATTGTGAACAAACCACAAACCAGAATTGGTAGCAGAAAAAAGACCGACGTGGATGGCAAAATTCATGCGGTCATCTAAGCGGCGGTACTCTGGATCATTGCGATCGGGTTTGCGGGGCCAACGAGGAGGCATAGTTTTTCACTTGATATTAGTAGTTCTGCGCCTATTTTAATCTTAAGTGCAGCTTTTTGAATTCTGCATCCCTCTTTCGGCAGGAAAATTATGCCTCTAAATTTTCATAGTCCCCTGACTTGCCGCCACTTTTGCTCACCAGGTGAATCGACTCAATGGCGATCGACTTTTCCAATCCTTTCGCCATATCATACAAAGTCAGCGCCGCCACCGAAACCGCCGTCAGCGCCTCCATTTCCACCCCTGTTTCCGCCTTAATTTTCACCGTCGCCCGAATTTGATATCCCGGCAAATCAGCATCCGCTATCACCTGCACCTCCACACTACTCAGCGGTAGAGGGTGACACAGAGGAATCAAATGCGCCGTCTGTTTCGCCGCCATAATTCCAGCCAGCCTTGCAGTGCCCAACACATCACCTTTCGGCCCATTCCCCGCTTCAATCGCCGCAAAAGTCTCCGGTAACATCCGCACCCTCGCAGCGGCCACAGCTTGTCGCGCTGTTACCACCTTCGCCGAAACGTCCACCATTTGGGCTTCACCGCTGTTGTTGAGGTGAGTTAGCTGTGCCGCATCGGGCAATTTAGAAAAAGTTGGTGAAAGGTCTTGCATTATTTGGGTAATGGTGTTACTGTTAGATTCTGTGAGAAAAGAACTTAATCAATTTTAGATTAAATTTCAACTCAACAGGGGCTTGTAGCTTAGTTGGATAGAGTGCATGGCTACGAACCATGAGGTCGGGGGTTCGAATCCCTCCAAGCCCATTTAATCAAAATATCCCTTGTCTCGAGGGAAAAGAAATCTGCGGTCTAATGATACTCCGTTGACCGTCAGGTTTGTTCACAAAGGCTAAAAGTTCTGATGTCTGAGTTTTGAATTAAGAAATTAATTGAATTCAGGGCTCAAAACTCATATAAGTTTGTACTGAGGACTTGGGTTCTCTCTTGATGACCCAAGAGCGAACGGGACGCAGAGCTTAAAACTCATATAAGTTTGTAGTGAGGACTTCAGTCTTCTCTTTTGGTTTCAGTGACTGTCAGAGTGAACTACCCACACTTCTCTTCGAGTAAGTGTGGGCTTCCGGCTTCATTGACAGATGCCTTTCCACCTTGCGGCTTATTGGTCTTACTCCGCCTCTGCACGGCAAGAACGGGGTTCCCTCCGTCGATAGTCAGTATCCGAATGCCTTCAGTTCGGATGTTCAATGCAGCATTACCGTCACGGTCATGATGAGTTTCACACTTAGGACAATCCCACTCCCTGATATCAAGCGGCAATTGATCGACAACATGACCACAGCATGAACACTTTTTAGAACTGGGAAAAAATCTGTCAATTTCTACGAGTTTACCTTCCTTGCGCTCTAGCTTGTACGTAAGGAAGTTGACAAATATACCCCAACCGACATCGGATATTGCCTTGGATAGCTTACGGTTCCGCACCATACCCTTTGTATTGAGATTCTCTACAGCAATGACTTGGCTTTCGTCTACCACTTTCCTGCTCAATTTATGCAGAAAGTCTTGGCGGGTATTTGATACTCTCTCGTGAACCTTAGTTACAAGTTTTCTAGATCTCTCCCTAGTTTTACTCCCCTTAGTTTTACGAGCAAGCTTTTGTTGTTTCCTGGCAAGATTCTTTGCATGGCGCTTCAAGTGCTTGGGATTAGAATACTTGGTTACTCGTTCACCGTCATGAACAATGGCAAAATCCTTCAATCCCAAGTCAATGCCTAAAGTTTTGTTTCCAGAATCCGGGCAATAAGAGTCTTCTGTTTCACACAAAATAGAGGCAAAATACTTGTCCGATGGAGTCTTACTGATTGTTACTGTCTTAATGATTCCAGTGATTTCACGGTGAAACACTGCTTTGATTTCACCGATTTTTGGAACACAGAGCAAATCATTTTTAACAGTGACGTTTTGAGGGTACTGAATTGACTGTTTATCCCGCTTTGACTTGAATCTAGGAAACTTGGCTATCCCCTGAAAAAAGTTTGTATAGGCTTTATTGAGATTGATTGCCACACACTGCAATACAGCAGAGTAGCAATCCTCTTTCAACCAAGGAAAGTCTTTCTTCAGTTGAGGCAACATCCCTTTGTAAGTTGCCAGCTTTAAAGTTTTACCCATTTCCTGGTACTGCTGAATGCAGGCATTTAAGGCGTAATTCCAATACCAGCGGGCGCAACCAAATGACTTTGATAGAGCCACTTGTTGCTCCGCCGTTGGATATAGTCTAACCTTAATTGCTTTCAGCATTTTACTCATGGAAACTACTTGTATTATAATACCAAGCGAGGAAATAATGAGGAAACAAAATGAAGGATAATATCATGTCCGGTCGATTCCCTCCGCTTCGCTTCGCCCGAAATCATGTAGGGGCGGGTAAACCTGCCAATCTCTGCCAACAATCTCCAATCTCAAAAACCCGCCCGGCCGGGATATTATGGTCAATCGATCGGACATGATATAAATACATCAGAATTCGGACATCAGAGCGACGATTGAATAAGCTGCGTTTATATGCAGCTTCAAAAGAAAAAACGATGACTCAGATAATAGAAGACTTTATCGACAGTTTACCAAGTAAGAGATGGGGCGACTCCGTACCTAAGTCGCCCCACGATTCATCCCCTGCTCACCCTTCGGGTTGAGACGTGGGGCTTCTCGTGAATTAAGCTAAAGTTCTTACTAAAAATCGCTTATCATCATATCATCTGGGCGCTTCATCGGAATGGTAAATTCCAGTCATGTTACCACCAAAGCATATAGAAATATTAAATCGACTCACAGTCAACAGTCAACAGCCAACAGTCAACAGCCAACAGTCAACAGTCATTCTGGTGTAACCGGAATTGATATCACCTATTCAAAGCATAAACATCTTTGCCTCGACCGATCGCAAATTTCATCGAATTAGACAAGCCCTTGCTAGACTGAGTAATAAAAATCAGCAAAGCCAAGCCAGCGAGTCCAGCCGCAAAACCAAACATATTTCTGTAGCCAACTTGTTCAGCAACAAAGCCTAAAGTCGGCCCAGCAATCGCAAGTCCCAAATCAAATCCGCCAATACAAAGTGAAAACAAGCGACCCCTTTCATGAGGTTCGCACCTGTCCGACATCAGCGTTACCATCATCGGCATAACCGTACCGCCGGCGCAACCTTCAAACAAAGCTGAGATTAAAAAAGCACCGCTGTTGTTAGCAAAATACAACAATAACATAGACAGGACATAACAGATTAAGCCGCCAGAAATAAACAAGCCGCGACCGTATTTGTCCGAAGCCCGTCCCGTGACCACTCGCATACCAAAACTGGCGATAGCCGCCGTAGAATAAAATAAGCCCGGATTCAAATTAGCCTTGGTTTCTTGGATAAACAAAGGCATAAAAGTGCTCAAAGTTCCGAATACCAAACCAACCACCAATAACACTAAAGCCGGAACCCGCACCCGGCGATTCCACAGCAGTTGCCAGTATTTTGGGTTATTTTTTGCCTCAGATAGCGAGTCAGATTTTGTTAACTCGGCAAAATTTGGTTCCGCAATTTGGCAGGTAAAAAATACAGCCGTTGCAGCGAAAGTTGCCGACATCGCAAACAAAGGAGTATAACCAACCCAAGCTTGCACAAATCCGCCAATAGCCGGACCAAATGCTAGACCAATAGGACTCACCAAACTCATGTAACCAATTAATTCGCCTCGCTTTCCAGGAGGCGACAAATCTGTTACCAAAGCGCTGTAAGCTGTGGTAAAAGCAGCGATGCTAATGCCGTGAAAAGCGCGAAGAAGTAACAGTAAGGGGATAGATTGAGCTAAGAGGTAGCCCAGAGGGGCAATCGTAGCGACTGAGGCGCCTACAAGCAAAACAATTTTTCGCCCCCTGCTGTCAGCTAATTTACCCAACTGCGCCCTCGATAGCAAAAGTCCGATCGCAAATGCACCCATCACAAAGCCAATTTGCTGTTTTGTGCCACCCACAGATTGAACGTACAGCGGCAAAGTTGGCAGCAGCGAAGCCATACTCGACCAGAATAGCAGGCCTGCGGTGAATAAAGTCAGCAAGCTGCGTCTGGGTTGGGGCTCTATGTCTTTAAAAATATTCAAGATGCCAATTCCCTTTAAATCTTATGAGTGCACTCAAAGTAAGGTAGATTTCGGCTGTTTTATTTCCTGCCTTTTGATTGCAGAATCCGGTTTAAATACCCCTTTATATCTTAGTCTTTTAGAGAGGGAGTTCGTTTGACAAGTAGCGGTTGAAACCGCCGACCCTTATCTTCAACCTGTCAATTTCACCAATCAACCTCAGCCCTTTCCTCCACCACCCGGTGATAAACCCACTCGGTTTCCATCGCCAACTTCGGCCAACTAAACCGACGTTCCAAATCCTCATAAGCATTGTCAACCAACCACCGCGCGTAACCCGGATTTTTCAGCACCTCCAAAATTCCCCAGGCCAAAGAATCCCGATTGTTTGCCTCAGTAACAACGCCAGTTTTAGTGTGCAGCACCACCTCTGGAAGTCCGCCGGCATCCGAAACCACCACCGGCACCCTTGCCGCAAAGCTTTCTAACGCTACAATCCCAAAAGGTTCGTAAAGACTGGGGAAAACCGCGCAGTCAGCTACCGTCTGGAATTTGTCGAGATGTTCCTCAAACATGAAGCCTGTAAAATAACACTTATTCCAAATTCCTAAATTCCAAGCTAAATGTTTGAGATGGTCTGTATTGCCGCCGCCAACAATTACAATTTTCGCTTTACCGCCCATTTCCCAAATTACTTTAGGTGCAGCATGCAGAAATACAGCAATACCTTTTTCGTAGCTAATTCTTCCTACATAATAGACTATTTTTTCGTCGTCTGCCGCAAACTGGCGGCGGAAGTTCATCGCGTCAAATTCGTGCCAGCGCGGCTTCTTATCCGGTCTAATTCCGTTGTAAATTACCTCTATTTTGTTCCACGGAGTCGATAGTACCCGTTCGGCTTCGCGCCGCATATAATCGCTGCAAACAATTACCCGCCAAGCGTTGTAAGCGAGGTCGTTTTCCTTGGCGTTAATGTAGCGCTGCCCCTCATTGTGGATGCCGTTGAAGCGCCCGTATTCGGTGGCGTGGATGGTGGCAATTAGCGGTACTTTAAAGGTATGCTTGAGGGCGATCGCCGCATCTCCCACCAACCAATCGTGAGCGTGGATGATATCAAAGGGGCCTTCCTCCAGCATCAGTTTGCCACCTTGTTTGCCCATGCTTTGATTGAGGTTCGCCACCCAGTGAAAAAAGTCCCTGGCGTGCCCCACCACCACCCGATGCACCCGTATTCCTTCCACTACTTCGTACATCGGCGCGTGGCCGAACTCTACTGTAATTAAGTGAATCGAGTGGCCCAGCTTCACTAATTCTGGATACAGTTCCGCTACGTGGCGGGCGATACCGCCTACGATTCTGGGAGGAAACTCCCAGGCCAATACCAAAATTTTCATCTTTCTCCCCTCCAAAGATTTTATATATCTTAATGTTTAGGATTAACAAACTTATTGTATAATAACCAGCCTTAAATGTTAGTCGATCGCAAGTTTATGCCCAAAGCCTGACTTTTGGCAGCAACTAGGACCCAAAATCATGCAGAAACCGGGTTTTTGCAGGAAATTGCTCGATCGCCATTGCCTGAAAAAAACAGGTTTCCTCAAGATTTGTGCCACAGACTCAGCAAGGGATCTCGCGTCTACCGGCTTACCCTTTCTTCAAAATCGGCTCCAATTCGCGGCGAAAATCGGTCCAAGCAGCAGCCGATGCAGAGTTAGAAACAGCACCCTGACGCATCAAAATCGCACCGTCTTCAAAGCCAACAATTCCGTACTCTCCAGATTTGGACATTCGATCGATCGCCGGTACGATCTCCTGCAACTGTCCCCGTTCCCCGCGAAACGCAGCCTGATACTGCAGCAACTGCCACATATCGGCAATTACATATTCCATCTTCACTGCCTTCCCCGCATCATTGCGCAGTTCAAACATCGGAAACCTGAGAATTTCCCGACGGCTTGACAAAATCGGCACAATAGTATTCGTCGCTGCCACGCTAGCATCAGCAGGAATTTGAGCCAACAGTGGCCGCACTTGCAAAACGTGCTGCCACTGTCTGACGAGAGGAACCTGCACCCAAGGGTCGATCGCATCGGGCAAAATCCAAGAAAAAGTCCGATTTGGGTTAGAAGTGAAGGTAAAAAATAGCGACAAGCAGATACAAAACGCCCAAAAGCGGCGAAACTTTGAAGACGAAGGCAGAGGAAATAAAGCAGAAGGAAAACGCAAAAACATTTTTTCCTCTCTCACCATTCTATCTTCTTCCTTTTGACGCTGGGCCCACCACAGAATCGCCCCATAAAAAAGCCCTGGAACCACAGTCATCGCATAGCGGATATTAATCGCCAGCACCGACTGTCCTTTCGCTAAAAATAGCTTCAGCAGCGGAAATCCAGCTATCATCCAAGACGCAGGCGCGAAAGCTGGAACCAAAGCTAATGGCAACCACTGGCCAAGCAGGTATCTAATCTTACCAAAAAACGGAGTAAATAATGCAGCCACCAACCGCCCGGGATTGCTAACCATTCCCCAAATAATTTCAAGAGTCGAAGCTTCATCTCCATCGGCATATTGACCGAAGCGCTCGATCATAAACCGCTGGGATATATCAGCAGAAAACCTAGGCATAATCAGATTGGTCAGGACGATCATATAACCAAAACTGAGTATGCAGACGGCTAAACCAGTCCGAGGGTAGCGCCGGCTCAAAATCAGGTAAACTCCGACGCCAAATAAAACAACTCCCCCATCTTCTCGCACGGCCAAAATTAAAGTTGCCAGAATCCCAAACAGCGGCCACCAGCGCTTCTCCATCGCCAGCAGCAAGCCAAAGACATACAGCGGCATTTGACAAATATCGTGAAAATTGCCCAAAGTCGGACCGATGACCGCGTTAGCGCAGTAATAGCTCACAACAATTGTCGCCGACAGCCTTGGTTCGAGATAGTGTCTGGCGAGAACCCAGAGCACTCCTCCAGCCGCCGTAATTAAAGTCACCTGCAACAGAGTCAAAGTGAGGGGCGAGGGAAACAGCGAGTAAATTGGTAGCCACAGCATCAGCGCCGGGGTGAAATGCTGCCCCAACCGGTAGTAAGATACGGACGGGAGCTGGTTTTGGTGAACCACATTAGTGGACAAAGCCGAAGAGAGGGAACTCTCAAACAAGTGACCCCGAGTGCCGTTCCAAAAAAGTTGATTGAAAATGCCTTGGTCGTAAGTAGCGTAAAAGCTGTAGTAGCGGTGCAGCGTCAGCAACAGGCACAGCACAAAAAAGGCGGCCGCCACTTGAACCACCACCCGCAGCGACTCATTTTTATTCCATCTCAAAAATATCATCTGCCCGCCGTAATGAAATTATCGGACAATAGCATAAATCTAAAGTAAGTATTAAATTAAAGTAGAAGTGAAATAACTCGGCTCGGCAATGCTCAATTATTTTCACCCGATCGAAAAGCTCAACAGCGTCCATCCAACACCCGGCACCAGCGATACCGACTGTTCTCCCGAACAGCCGGCCAATTCCGCACCGCTTTTACAGCTTTTGCTGTTTGTAGACAAGCGTCCCTCTTCCCGGGAACAGACCAGACACATCCGCAAGTCCCTCAAGGATTTGAAGGCAGAGTGCGACTTTGAGCTTCAAGTCATCGACGTAGGAGAACAGCCCGATTTAGCCGAACACTTTAAACTTGTAGCCACTCCCTCCCTGCTCAAAATTCATCCCGAGCCGCGACAAACTCTCGCCGGCAGCAATTTGATCGCCCAACTCGAACACTGGTGGCCCCGCTGGAAGCGTTCTGTAGAAGAATACGCAGCTCAGCAGCAGTCTGCCCCAGCTCTTGCTGAAACCCTGACTGACCCAAAACCAATCTATTCCGTTGCTTGTGCCGTCGAACTTGTGCAGCTTTCTGATGAAGTTTTTCGCCTCAAACAGGAAAAAGAACACCTGCAAGAGCAGTTGCAGTTGAAAGACCGGATTATTGCGATGCTAGCTCACGACCTGCGTAATCCTTTGACGGCCGCATCTTTGGCTTTGGAGACTTTGGAGTCAAATCAGAAGGTGAAAGAGGGGGAAAAGTCGCGTTTGACACCGAGTCTGGCGGCTCATTTGATGAAACAAGCCCGCCGCCAAATCCGGATTGTCGATCGTATGATTACAGATATCCTGCAAGCAGCCCGGGGTACAAACGCTCAACTCCACATTGAACCAAAAAGAATCGAACTGGGGGCGATTTGTCAAGATGTAATCCTGCAGTTTCAAGATAAATTTCAGGCGAAAAGTCTGAACTTAGAAACAGACATTCCCACAGATTTACCCTTGGTTTATGCCGATCCCGATCGCATCAAACAAGTCATAGTCAACCTGCTTGACAACGCCAGCAAGTACACGCCAGACCGAGGAACTGTTAATCTTTCAATTCTCCACCGCACCGCTTACAAAGTTCAAGTCAGCATTTGCAACAGCGGCCCGGGAATTCCTGAAGAAGATTGCGCGAGCATTTTTGAAGACAGCTTTCGCTTGCAGCGAGATAAATCAACAGACGGTTACGGCATTGGACTGTCTCTGTGTCAAGGCATCATCCGCGCCCACTACGGTCAAATTTGGGTAGACTCTGTACCCGATCGAGGAAGTTGTTTTCACTTTACCCTGCCCGTTCAAAATAAGTAACCCTATATCAATAGCTGGTAAAAGTATAGTCATTTATTGCACATGACATGGGAGGCGTTAAGCCCCTCCCCTTTCATTTTTACTTTAAGCGGATTGACCCGCATTGGCCCAACTACGCAGCTCCCTATCCCATTGCTAAACGCATTTGGGATTGCCTTTCTGAGAATATTGTACGCAGCGTTGACATCAGAATTAATTAATTGGCCGACTGATGTTTTGTATAAACCTCTTTTAATCCGCTTACCAGTAAACACAGGCTCTTTTTCTGTTTTTCCATAAAAAGGAATTGGGTCTAAGCCCAGAAAATTAGACCGGGACGTGTAGGATTCTTCCTGCACAATTACCTTGATTCCTATCAGCCGAGCTTTAGACCTCTTGCAAAAATAACTAGGACGGGCAAGATGCCCATCCCACAAGAATTATTTTTTCTTGTGGGATGGGCATCTTGCCCGTCCAATAAATTTATGAAAAGGACTTTTGCAAGAGGTCTTTTGTATTCCAACATCTCAATCAATCGAGAGTGAGGAATGCTGACAAAGTTTTGGTTAGTTTGCTTTCCTAGATCTATCTCTGTTTTCCACTGTGCATTCTTGCCGATTACTAACGTCCCAATCTGCTTGGTCGTCAAAAGGTTAATAATTAGGCGACTAGCCTGATGCAAGTAATTATCAACTTTTTGATTGCGACAGCGAGTTAAACGCTGAATCCGGGGTGAAATTTTGCGGTTCCCTTTTAACTGGGATTGTAATCGTGAAGAGCGTTTGTTGTAGAACTGGTTAATCGATTTCAATGGTCGCCCGTTGATCAACAAAGGGATAAATCCCGGTTGATTTGAAGTTAACGCCACTAAATTATCTAGTCCTAAATCAATACTAGCTACAGAATTAGCGTTGCCAAGGGTGGACTCCGGTTCATCATAAATTACCTCAATTACATAGGAATCACATTTCGGAACCAGCCTAACTTGGCAAATCTCATCGGGATCGACTTGGGTTTTGATTAAAAGTTCAGTACCCGAAAGTTTAATGATTCCTTTCTTCAACTGTTTACTACTAATCGCTTGAATCGTGTAGACGAGAAGGTTTCGCCCTTTGGTTTTGTCTTTGTACTTTGGCAATTTCGGGCGACCCGTGAATTTTGAAGAATCAGCCTTGTAAGCTTTAACTGCTTCAAAAAACGATTTCCAATTCTTGTCTAACACCATCAAGATTTGCTGGCTTACTTTAGCAGGCAAAGCCTTGTAGGCTTCATGAGACTTCATCAATCGGTTTATTTCGTTATAACTGACATAACCCCATCCATAAATAAAGCTCTGACGAATAACGTAATTGGTGGCATTGTAGAGGTTTTTGGACTTGAAAGCTAGTTCGTCAATTTGGGCGAAACGGTGTTCCGTTGATTTAATGATGTGCCTCTCTGTTAGTTGCATTTGAGACTTCCGTTCTTTGGGCTATGCGTATCCCTTGTTCAACACTCACAACAATATAATACCATTATTGTTTATAATTGCTTATAAACTCAATGAAGTTTTACAATACTTTCAGCTACTCTATCCAACATTCCTAGGATACTTCTAGGATCTGACCGCTTTAAGCCCATAATTGGACGCAATTATTAACCTACTCACGCTCATCTAATCCACAGTTCTGCTAGGAAAATTCTAGCCGCATAGTGCGATCGACTTTCACCCAAAAATCCCGGTCGTGACAAACTTTTGCTTCACTCGCACTATGCAAATGACGTGACTCTAGCTTTTGTCCGTCACTGCCGTCGGAAAATATTCTGCGACCTACGCTGTAAAAAATTTGTAGACCTGACACTGCTGCTGCTTCGTGTCTACAAATTTGTAGATTATTTATAGACATAAAACAGTACACGAGATTTTGACACTCCCCAGCCTAAAGGCGTGGGGATTCTTGGTTCAATCAGTCGATTTGCTCGTTGATGTCGCCACCAAAGAGTAGAGATCAGTCTGTTCCCAAGCGTTAATTTCGGCGTGCCCCGCCGTATTTGAATTGATTCCTACTTGCTTCAACCCTTTCGCCAAAATATTCAGCGAGGCGTTGTGATCACGATCTAATATCACACCGCAACCGCAAATATGGGTTCGAGTTGACAGCGTTTTTTTAACGAGATTGCCACAATTTGAACAATCTTGGGAAGTATACTGAGGGGCGACAGCAACTACTGTTTTGCCGTATATTTTCCCAAAATATTCCAACCATTGAGCAAACTGATCCCAAGCTGCATCGCTAATTGATTTAGCAAGCTTATGGTTTTTAACCATATTCCGCACCTCAAGCTCTTCGTAGGCTACAAAATCGCTAGATTTTACCGCGCACAACGCCGTCTTGATGGCGAAGTCTTTACGCTGCCTGCTGACCTTCAGATGTTTTCTTCCTAACTTATTGATTGCTTTTTTTCGATTGCCAGAACCTTTCTTTTTTCGAGAGACTCGTTTCTGCAATCTTTTCAAAGCTTTTTCACTTTTGCGGAGGTATCGAGGGTTGGCGACTGTTTCCCCATCGCTGTCGGTATAGAAGTGATTCAATCCCACATCTATCCCAATAACTTTACCAGTGGGAACAGGTTCCTCTTTTCGCTCCACATTGATACAAAACTGGGCGTAGTAGCCGTCGGCACGACGCACAATTCTGATTCGTTTGATTTCGTCGGGCGCATAGAAATGCAAATCCCGACTACCGATTAACTTAAATTTCCCAGCAGCAAACCCGTCCTTAAATGTCAAACATTTTTTGTCGGTAGAAAGCGACCAACCTGATGTTTTGTACTCTACAGAACGAGTATATTTTTTGAACTGTGGATACCCCTTTTTTCCTGGTTTTTTGGCTTTGCAATTAGCAAAAAAACGTTGGATAGCAAAAATGGCACGTTCAGCGGAAGCTTGACGTGCCATCGAGTTAAGTTTGCTTGCCCATTCAAACTCTTTTGCCATAATGGCGCACTGTTTGTACAGGTTTACTAATTTAACCCCTTGATTTTCTGTCCAATATTTAAGAGTTTTATTTCGGACAAATTGAGCCGTCCTAATCATTTCGTCAATGATTCGGTATTGGTGTGCTTTGCCTTTTAACTTAAACTCTAGTACAATCATGCAAACATCTTATCGTATTTACGAAACACTGTCTTCACAAAGTGCGTATATTTAATAATTTTTTACACTTTGTATAAATTAAAGCCGTCCTAGAAGGACGGGGCTTTAGACCCAATTTTCTTGGTAAACTAGGGGGAATCACTTGACACAGTGCTTGACAACTAACAAAGCCCCTGTAAGGGGAAAAAAGCATTCAATCACTTGTAACGTGTGAATCATGCCTAATCCGAACGGAAACTTTCAAACCTTAAAGCCTTTAGACAGAAAGGTTTTTAGCTCTAATGGGTAGGAATCGAGTATATTTAAGGGTTTCAGGCATTTTTGGGCGATTCCCTTCGGGATAGCTTCGATCGCGCGTACCTCTTTGACTTACTCCGAGGGGTTTTCAGCTTCTTTAGGGGCTAGAAAATGTCTAAGTCCCGTTATTGATGAAAATCTTAAAACAATCTGAAATTACAGGGGTAATAAAATGCGCTATTAAAGCCTGTATTCATTTTTTAATCAGGCTTACAGGCTTTTTTAGTACATCTGCACGGGGTAATTTCAGTTTAAAAGTATCAGGGAATTACAAATTACGAATTATATTAGCTCTCTACTTTGCCGTAGCAATGCCTAACTTAGCTCCCTTAATTCGGCGTAATATATCCATAACTTCCACAACATTTCCGTGATTGACGCTTTTATCCGCATTCAGCACAATTAATGAGTTCGGATTTGACCCTATCACCTGTCGCACCCTACTCTCTATCTGGTCTAAGTTGACTAACTTTTTATCAACCATTAATTTTCCCTGAGCATCAATGGTGACGGTAATTTTAGCAGGCGAGTCCTGAACTTGAGACGTTGATGCTTTCGGTAAATTTACGGGCAGACCCTCGGATTTGGATAAAGACAAAGAGGAAACAATTAGAAATGTCAATATGGCGAAGACCACATCAATCATGGGCACGATGTTGATCTGGGGAATATTATCAGGTTCATCGGGTAGGCGCATAGTTAGATTCTCTTGATAGTTGTTCGTAGCGGTGACGGTACAATAGCTCTAACTGGCCTCCGGCTTCCTGAATAAAAGCTATCTGCTGTAAGTAAAACCCGCGAAACATATTGGCAAATAGGAGCGTAAAAATTGCCACCACTAACCCCAGTGCCGTAGAGATGAGGGCTTCGCTAATCCCAGCGGTAACGCCTGTGGCATTGGTGCCCGTGGCATTCCCCAGTTTGAGGGAACCAAAGGTAGTAATTAACCCTAAAACTGTTCCGAGCAAGCCAAATAACGGGGAAAGGCTGATAATGGTGTCAAATATTGTATTGAATCGCTTCAGGATAGGGATTTCTGCCTGAGCGCCACTCTCTAGGGCCAAACGAAATTCTTCGATGTTGGGCGAGTCTAATTCTAAAGCTTCTAAAAAAATCCGGGCTAGGGGCAAATCGCCGTTTACTTGTAACTTTTTGATGGCGGAATCGGGGTTTTGACTGTAGACCTGTAGCACTTCCCGCACGACTCGCCGCTGTCGCCGATTTACCCTAAACCAAAAGGCCAGACGCTCTATGATCAGCGCTACTGCTGCGATTGACGAGGCAAACAGCGGCCAAGCAACAATGCCTGCGGCCTTAAAAATGTAAATGAGACTATCCATTGGTTTGTACTCTCGCTAGCTCTGTTGAATGATCGCAAGCTGCCTAATGGTGCAATTGAGCCTGATCGAAGGCTGGTAGAGTTTCTGCGTCAAGTCGGCACAAGTGATTCAGACGGAGAATTGTTTCACTCAAGCGCGATCGCGATCGCACAAACGCACTACCTGTATGTGACTATTTTCGTCTTTACCCAAAATGCTTCTACTGTGATCCCGACGGATTTTTCTGCCAGTGCTTCTTTAGTAAAATTTGCGTTAGGACTTGAAAATAATCTTTAATACTTTAAAAGATTCTCAACTAGGTTTCCACAAAATTTCGTCCTTGTCAAGCCCTCACCCACCCGCTTAAATATAATATACTTATTAAAAATAATAAATTTATAATAAAAGACTATGTGTTTATTATCTAAAAAGCTTAAGAATGCTGAAATTTATTGGTAGATTCGGGGGCGGAATATTGCAGTTAAGGAATTTTGGAAGCTTGCCCTGCCAGAATCCGAACATTGACAGCGCCCATGGGAGCAACGTAGGCCCACCCAAAGGAAATGCTGATTGGTGCGGAATACTCGCTATATCAAAATTAAATAAATGAAAATTAATTGCAAGAGTCTTGAACAGGGTGACAGTCTTCTTATAGGATGGGTAGGTTCATCTTTGATAGCAAGCTCAACCCGCAGTTGGTAGCTTGTTTCGGGTGATGTGGGGGAGCCAGCGAGGATGTTGCCAACCCATCCATAAAGGAGATTGATAACGCATGAGTTTTTCAAATGTTTCGGCGACGCAAAGACAACAACAAGAAGAAGCTCTCAAAAAAGTTCTGGCGATCGGTCTTTTAGGCTCAACCTTACTGCACGGTGTCGCGCTGCCGTTGAGCCTCAAGTTGGTCAAACCTGCTGAATTTGCAGAGGATGCCATTGAAGTGGTTATGCTTGATGAGCCTAAAGTAGAGGAAACCAAGCCAGAGCAGGCTATTCAAGAAAAGGTATCTCCCCCGCCTGAGACGTTCAAACCAGAACCGCCACCAGAGCCAACTCCCCCAGAGGAGCCACCGGTAGCGGCAACGCCCCCGCCGATTCCAGAGGAGCCACCGATAGCGGCAACGCCCCCGCCAGAGATTAAGAAAGAGCAGCCCTTAACGGAAACTTCGTCGCGAACTCCTCTGGAGCCTTCCCCCCCACCTAAAGAAGATTTAAATTCGCCAGAAACTCCTAAAAGCTCGACCGCCAACGAACCCGAAAACCCCTCGCCCGATCCTCCAAAAAGCGAACCACCCGTTACCGACTCCCGCCCCAAGGGCGCTGGGAGTTCCGCAGACTCTACAAAAGATGCTGGAAATCCCAAGTCCTCAGACAGCTCAGAGCCATTAAATCCTTCTTCCGGGCCCATACAGCGATCGCCCGCGGCTGGCTCGCCAGTCACAGCTAGTAGGCCAGGAGGCGGCGGCAATTCTGGAAACGCGATCGGCGATGTCACAAACCCCTCCTCCTCTGATAGCCCCGGAGGAAGTGCGTCGAACTCACCATCCGGTGACAGCGAAAATGGCGACATACCTTCCTCAGAGCCATTTGGGGATGGTTCGGGGGGATCGCCCCGAAGGCCTGGGGCTGGCTCGCCAGTCACGGCTACCAGGCCAGGAGGCGGCGGAAATTCTGGAAGTGCGACCGGAGGTTTAGGAGACCTCGCCTCCTCTGGTAGTCCGGTCGGTGGAGATCCTGGAGGTGGAAGCCCGGTCGGAAGTGCCTCGAACTCATCACCCGGTGGAGGTGGAAATGGCGGCGGGGGTTCGTCTGGGCCATTTGGCAGCGGTTCGGGGCCAGTGCCAAAACCGACAAATCCAGGAAGAGGGGGGAGCCCTTCGCGCCCTCCCGGCGCGCCTCTGACCACTTGCATTAGTGGCTGCGGTAAACCTGACTATCCGATCGCAGCCAGAGAAGAAGGGCGCCAAGGCCAAGTGGAACTCATTTGTGACGTTGACCCCAACGGTAAGACATTCAACATCAAAATCTTGACTCCTAGCAAATACAACGACTTGAATAAGGCAGCGATTAAAACAGTACAAGAAAGGAAATATGCCTCATCAGAGAGTGGCTTTCAAGGAGAAAAAATATCCATTATCTTCCGGCTCACTGACTAGGGATTTTTTTGAGACTCTAGCAATTTGGCTGGGAATTCTCTAGCACCGTCCAAGGAATAGCAAAGTTAAAAGTTGAGTTTTTTGTGAATTATGAATTTGGGAATGTGGTCACCAATATTAAGTAAACTTCAGCGAGTTGGACTCGCTCTATTACTTGGTTCCAACTTGGGAATGGCTGTGTTGTTCGCCAACCCACACAGCGCAATGGCAGGAGTAATTACTTTACCGGATGGCGGACGCTGCGAGGGAGAATTGAGTGAGGGAAAACTCAGCGGCCCCGGCATCTGTCAATATGCCAACGGCGATCGCTATGAAGGCCAATTTCTCAACGGCCAACCTCACGGTCAAGGCATTTATACCTTTAAAGAAGAAGGTCGATACCAAGGAGAATTCGCCTTGGGTGAATTCAACGGTCAAGGTGTCCGCGAATTTGCTAACGGCAATCGCTACGAAGGAAGTTTTAAAAACGGTGAGTTCGATGGTACAGGCACTTTTACCTCAACTAACGGCATTCGTTACGAAGGCTCTTTTACAAATAGTTCTCCCAGCGACCGAGGGGCTTTTACGTTCAGTAATGGCACTCGTTGCGAAGGAGATATTAAAGAAGGAAAAGTTAACGGCAAAGGCGTCTGTCAATATGCTAATAAGAACCGTTACGAAGGAGAGTTGCTGAATAACTTGCCTCACGGGCAGGGAATTTATACCTTTGCTGAAGGAGGCCGTTATGAGGGGCAATTTAGTGAAGGGCAATTTCACGGTAAAGGGGTTCGCGAATATCCGAACGGCAACCGCTATGAAGGAGAGTTTGTCAAGGGCAACACTCAAGGTCAGGGGTTGTTTACTTTTAAAGAAGGGGGACGTTATCAAGGGTCTTTTGACAATGGAGAATTTAGTGGTGAAGGTGTCCGTGAGTTCGCTAATGGAAATAGCTATAAAGGCACTTTTGTCAAGGGTAAAATGAGCGGGAAAGGAGTTTACTTTTTTGCGAATGGCGATCGCTGCGAAGGCGAATTTAGCGAGGGTCAGTTCAACGGCAAAGGTACCTGCATTTACGCCAATGGCGATCGCTATCAAGGTGAATTCCTCAAGGGGCAAAAACACGGTCAAGGTTTGTACATCTATGCAGACGGAACGAAGGTAGAGGGAAATTGGCAAGAGGGGCAGCTTCAAAAATAACCTTATTATATCATGTCCGATCGATCGCGCATAATACAATTGCCGGGGCGGGTTTTTGAGATTGTCGGTTAGGGGCAAATATTATTGGCTCACGGGCCCCTACAGGAATCAGGGTAATCGACCGGACATGATATAACCTATCTCCCCCTACTTGTTTCCTCCCCTCCTCACCAATGACATAATGTGCTTTACAGCCGACACACCGGCGTTTTATAGGGCTTTTCAATTTGGTGAGCGTAGGGATGGATTTTAATACCACATCCGATTTATATCAATTCCGGTAACACCGGAATGATGGGGAGTCGCGAGTGGGGAGTTGGGAGTTGGGAATGTGGAATTATTGCCCTTGGCTTTATCATTCCCATGCAACCGGAAACAATTTACATAGAGTGTTTTTTCGGATTTTCTGGAGTTCTCGAAGAGGTATTATTTTTTAAACCGCAGATGGAGGCAAATAGACGTAGATAGGTTAGATTTTTGGGGATCGGATTTGGTATAATTTTGTGTCTTGTTCTCCATAAAAGGGCTTTAAATCCTCGGCGTTTTATTCGTGCAGCTTGTTGAAAAGGCTGCAAGGTCTCAGTTTAACCCTACCAAATTAATTTCCCGTGTTTCTACAACTAAAAAAACAATGGCGACAGATTGTCTCGTTATTGATGAGTTTTATTTTTGTTTTGGTCCTCAATAGTTGGATTCAAGCCGCGCCTCAAACCGGCACTCAAATTCTTTGGGATACCTATGGAATTCCACACATTTACGGAGAGAATAGTAAAAGCCTTTTCTACGCTTTCGGGTGGGCACAGATGCAAAGTCACGGTAATCTGATTTTGCGTCTTTACGGGCAAGCTCGCGGGCAAGCTGCCGAATTTTGGGGCGAAGATTATCTGGAATCAGATCGCTGGGTGCAAACTATGGGAATTTCTAATCGCGCCAAGGCGTGGTATGAATCACAAAATCCCATTTTTCGCAACTATATTGATGCTTTTGTTGGCGGAATGAATGCCTATGCAAAAGAACACCCAGCGGCGCTCACCCAAGAATTAAAGGTAGCATTGCCCCTCAAACCGGTAGATGTATTGGCACACGCGCAACGCGTCATCAATTTTACTTTTGTAGTCGATCCAGAGCGCCTTGAAGATATCGCTGAAAATGATCCCCCCAAAGGCTCTAATGGTTGGGCGATCGCTCCTTCGCGTTCTGAAAGCGGCAATGCCATGCTATTGGCAAATCCTCACCTTCCTTGGTCGGATTTATATTTATGGTACGAAGCGCAACTGATTGCCCCAGAAATTAACGCTTACGGAGCGACTCTCGTCGGATTTCCTGTATTAACGATCGCCTTTAATGACAACTTGGGATGGACTCATACTGTCAACACTCACGATGGCTGGGATGCCTACGAATTGCCCCTCGCTAACGATGGCTATCGCTTCAATGGCAAAGTCCGAAATTTTGACAGGGAAGAGAAGGTTTTAAAAGTCAAAGAAAAGAATGGGAATTTGCGCTCGGAATCTCTAGTAGTGCGGCGTTCTGTTCACGGACCGATTATCACAGAAAAACAGGGCTCCGCGATCGCCCTGCGCGTTGTCGGACTCGATAAACCAGCAGCCCTTCACCAGTGGTGGGATATGGCACGATCAAAGAATTTTTCTGAATTTGAAGCCGCTTTAAAGCGCTTGGAAATTCCCATGTTTACCGTCATGTATGCCGATCGTGAGGGGCATATCATGCACTTGTTTAACGGTCAAGTCCCCATACGCAAAAAGGGAGATTTTAAATACTGGTCAGGCACGATCGCAGGCAATACATCAGAGACTTTGTGGACCAAAAATCATCCCTATGCGGATTTGCCGCGCGTTGTCGATCCGCCCAGCGGTTGGTTGCAAAATACCAACGATCCCCCCTGGACGACGACGTTTCCCAGCCAGATCGCACCCGATAATTATCCCGCCTACATGGCACCGCGCGGCCCGATGGATTTGCGATCGCAGCGATCGGCAAAAATGCTCTTAGAAGATGAAAAAATCTCTTTCGATGAATTGATGCAATACAAACATTCCACTCGGGTAGAACTCGCCGATCGCCTCCTCGATGATTTAATTCCCGTCGCACGGCAAGGCAGTGCTCAAGCGCGCCGCGCTGCGGAAGTTCTCGCCACTTGGGATCGCAAAGTCGATGCTGACAGTCGCGGTGCGGTGCTGTTTGCCTTTTGGAAAAAAGCGATGGATGCCGATGGGTTATTCGCTAAACCTTGGAGCGAAGATGCGCCACTAACGACGCCAGACGGGTTGGCAAATCCTGCGGAGGCGGTGCGGGTGCTGGAAGCGACAGCAACCAAAGTTGAGGTAACTTATGGCGCGTTAGATGTGGCATGGGGAGAAGTCTTCCGATTGCCTGGGGAGGCGAATCTGCCTGCAAATGGAGCTGACGGTGCTTTGGGTGTATTTCGCTCAGTCTGGTTCGCTCCTGGGAAAGACAATCGCTTTCAAGCGGTTGCGGGCGATTCTTTTGTCGCTGCGATTGAGTTCTCGAATCCGGTGAAAGCGATGGCGCTAAACAGTTACGGCAACGCCTCTCAACCTGGTTCGCCCCACGCCGGTGATCAGTCGCAGCTCTTTGCTCGCAAGGAATTGCGCCCTGTATGGCGATCGCGATCGGAAATTGAAGCTCACCTGAGTTCGCGCCAGAAACTTTAGCAGAAGGAAGTTCGGCAACGGATTCTGTAACGGATGTAACGGATGTAACTCACATCTGGCACCATTCTCAAGAACAGGCAAGATGCCTGTTCCACAAAGAGTGAATTTTTTTGTGGAACAGGCATCTTGCCTGTTCCTAAACAAGTAATTGAGAATGGTGCAACATCTCAGATGTAACGGATGTCAGGAAGAAGGAAGAAGGAAGAGGTAAGAAGTTAAAAGACCTCTCTCCGTTTCCCCTTTACCCATCGCGCAGCAGTCGGCAAGCATACCCACCGACTGCTACGAGCAATAAGCCCAGCGCGGAGATAGCGTATAACAAAGCCATGCCAGCACCGGCACCTGTCCCGATAATTGGGCCAAAAATAGCTGCTAAAAAACCTCCTGGTTGCATGGCGGGTTCAAAGACGCGATCGGCAAGTGGCCCTGCGATCGATAAACCGATCGCTGACGCAAATTGCATGATGACTGCTCTGGTAGCAAAAACGCGCCCCTGTACCTCTGGTGCGACTTTCGCCAGCCAGATGGCCTCGTTGGAACTGCCGAGGATGGGGAAATTGAAAGACGAACAAAATTGAGCGGGAATCCAGATGGAAAGCGCTTGACCGAAAGCAAAGACTATTTTACTCAAGCCCGCGCCTGCCATGCCGAGCAGAAAGCCCCGGATTCGGCGTTTGGGACCGCCCCAAATACTGACGATTGATGCTCCTAAAACGCCTCCGGCGCCGGCGGCTGAAAGGATAGTACCGAGGATTCTGGCATTGTTGCCGGTGCGTGCCAGTATCATCGGTGAGTAGAGGGCCGCGCCGATGTCGTGAGCAAACCAGAATAGCGAAACGGACACCAGCAAGGCAAGCAGGCTGGGACGCTGGACGATGTAGCGGAATCCGAAGCTGAGTTCTTGCAATAGGTGGAAGCGAGTCGGCTGGGGATTGGAGGCGATATTGCTCCGCAACGCTGGCGCGATCGCGGGCTGGGGTATTTTGACAGATACTAGGGTGGCGATCGCTATTGTAAAAGTTGCCAGGTCGATCGTAAAAATCCCGCTCAACCCAATCACAGAATAGAGAATCCCCGCCAGCGTCGGAGCAATAATACTCGCGCCGTATTTTGCCAAAAAACTTAAACTGCTAGCGCGGCTGTAATGCTTTTCTGGCATCATTGTGGCGATGGCTGCTGAGTAAGCTAACTGCTGAATTTGGTCAAAAATTCCGTTAACTGCACCCGCTACATATAAATGCCATAGTTGCAGGTTTTGGCTGATATAAAGTAATAGGATAGCGAGCGTTAACAGAGCTGAAACCGCATCACCGATCGCCATCAAAAATTTTCGATTCCTGCGATCAACGAGAATGCCAGCAACCGGAGCGAGCAAGATGCGCGGCAATTGAATAAAAAACATCAACAAAGCCAAAGCCGTCACTTGACTGGTGGACTCCCAAATCCAAATAGTCAGCGCAAAAGCCGACATAGCGCTGCCAATCATCGAAGCAGTTTGTCCGACCCAGAGTTGAATAAATTTTTGCATGAAATAGGCGATTGATAGGATTTAAAATTCAGAGAATCGGTTTTTTTAGGCAGGATAATCATATCAATTCCGGTTGCCTCGCCATAGTCAAATCCAGTCAAGAGTCAACAATTTCCGAGGGATGGTGCAACCGGAATTGATATGATTCATCTGCGTTAATCTGTGTTGCATCTGCCTGTATCTGCGGTAAAAAAAAGAGAATTTATCGGGCACCAGATGACAAGGAATTGACGCTGATTCACGCAGAGGTCGAGAAGAGATATAGGAATAATTCCGATGCTAACAGATTTGATATCACACCCGCATCAAACCGCACGCCGCTCTCATTAAAACCAAGGCCATTGCTGGCTAAGTGGAGATAATTCTTCATATTGCTGTCTAGCCTCCTTGCGGTAAAATTTCGCCAAATGCCGCTGGCGCCACATCATTACACCCGTCATAAACAGTACAATCGCGGCTAATCCTGCGATCGTGTGTGCCAGCCGCAAGTAAATTCCGCCATAGCTGCCAATATGTAGCGGATAAAGCGAGTTGAGAATTCGATTTGCTACCGAAGCTGAATTTACACTGTCAGCCTGCAATATTTCCCCACTGTATTGGTCGAGATAAATAGTGCTAATCCCGTTTGGGTGCGGGTCATTGGGAAATTTTTTCCGTACTTTAAAAATTGCTTCAGGCGTCAAAGGCAGAAAAACAAAAGTGGTTTTAGCTTCCGGCCAAACGGTATTAACTTGGTGTAAGATTTCGTCAAGGTTTTGCCTGGAACTGCTAGAGTGGGGATGAGAACTTAATGCTGGCTGTGGCTTTTCATTCGTTAGCCAATACAGCGTCGATTGAACCGGCGCGTAAAAAATTATCGCTGTCCCTGTAGCGGATATGAGCATGAGAAAAGCGACCGATATAATGCCAGAAACGTTATGTAAATCAAATACAGTCCGCTGCCAGTGAGCTTTCCAATTAATACAAAATCCGCGACCAAAATTGCGCCAACCCGTCCACAATACCAAGCCAGTAAAAGTTAGTCCTAGCATTACTAGACCGCAAATACCGACAACCAAATGACCTAATTCTCCTCCAGCTAATTCCGCGTGTAACGTCAAAATAAAACCTGTAAAAGTTTCTTTCCTAAGGCGCGTACCCGTAATTTCTCCGCTGTAAGGATTGACATAAACCCTAACTACTTCCTCACTCTTTGACAGCATCAAAACTTGGCAAACTTCCTTCGCTTCTCGGGGCAGCAAGATACTAATGGCTTGATTTTGCGGATAAGCTTTTTCGGCAATTTGCAGGACATTTTCCAGCGGTATCCGTTCGGCTTGAGGAATAACTTGCAGGAGTTGGGGATTGAAGAACCGCTCGATTTCAGAACCGAAAACCAGCAAGCACCCAGTTAAAGCAATTGCTGCGAGAAATATTCCTACCACCAACCCCAAATACAAGTGCAGTTTGAATGCGAGTTTGCGGAACTTCATCTCGAATTTTTTCTCAAAGCCGTTAACTGTTCTCATTATCTAACCCTTGTTGCTAGTTATAATTAGACGCCGCCAACCCTGAAAATTTAGGGGGATTTTAGAGTATTCTTCCCAAATTTGCGGAGGGATTTTAGAGTTACCCCCGAAGCTTGGGAGGTAGATTTGTAACTAGCAACAAGGGCCTCTCAGAGGGAGAGCCACCCTTGTTATCATTACCAGAAAAACACCTGATAGCAAGAGTGAGGCGGCCAGCGCTTTCCTCGCCAGCCCCTACTTTTTCATCAGTATGAAATCCCCAGGCGATAAATAATTACCAGTTAAGGCGGTAATTAACGCTGAGAGTTAAACCTCTCCCTGCATAATTACCGCTGTCCAATCCAAATCCAGCGGTGTATTGCGACAGCACGGGAAAATATTGATTATTCAATAAATTCTCGACTTTGACTTCTAGCAGCCCAGAGCCAATTTTAACCGCGCTGATGTAATCCACAGTGAGATAGTTGCTAATCCGGCCGCCATCCGAGCCGTCTTTGAAAGCCCGATCGCGATTTCCAGAATATAAGAACTGTAACCGATTGTTCCATCCCGGCAAAGTTTCGTTTTGAACATAAGCTGTTAGCTTGATCGGTGGGATTCGGCTGCTATCGATGGCGATGTAACTGTTCTCGTCCTTATATTCGCCTTCAATATAACTAGCAGTCCCGCCGATCGACCATGTTCGGCCAGGTTGCCAATCCACAGTCCCTTCTAAGCCGTAAATGCGTTCTGGGGCGCGGATGAGTTCCAGGCGGCCTGTGTTGCCAACGGGTTGAAAACTCACTCCTAGATCGGAGGTATTGTAAAAAGCGGCAAGCGACATTTGCACGGATCGCCACCCTCCTCGAATACCAATTTCGTAGTTGTTGACTTTTTGCGGTTGAGTTACTTCTAACGAAGATTCAAGTCCGACAAAATTGGCGGGGGGTTGGCGGAGGATGCGGCCGAAATCTGGAACTGAGAAACCTTGAGAAAAGTTGCCAAATACATTGAAGGTGTCATTAATTTTATAGACAGCCCCTGTATTAAATAGGGTGGCGTTAAATTTGCGATCGCCTCCTTCGATCTGGCGCTCATTAAAAGTGGTATAATCATTGACGTTTAACCCGATGCGTTCGTGACGTATCCCGCCACTTAGAATGACGATATCGTCAATATTCCATTCCATTTGACCGAAAAAGCCAAGGCTGTTGTAAGTGTAAGGAGGGACGAAAGGACGCTCGGAGATTTTCCGGTAAACCCGGCCGCGACTTGCATCAAATCTCTGCGGATCGTACAGGTCGAAACGCTGTCTGCTATCTTCAGTAACATAGTCAGATCCCCAAGTTAATCGAAGATTTTCGCCACGGGATAAAGGAGTGGTAATCGCCAGCCTACCTCCTATTTGTTCGGTATTGGTTCGCGAACGAGCAACGCCGACAAACGGGCCAAAGAAAGTGGACCTGCGAAAATCAGAGGGAACACCTATATTGGAATGCGTTCGATAGTAGATTTGACTTTGAAGGCTGCTGCCAAAAAGGTTTTCGTTTGTGTAACTTAGGTTGAGGAGTGTATTCTTATTTCCCGGTGTTTCCCCCGCAATATCCAAATCTCCGGTTCGGAGGGCGCGGGCTTTTTGCCGTCCTTCCTGGTCGTCAACGCTAAAGTCTCGGATCACATTGGGATCTTGGGTTTCCCAATAGTTATTGACAGTTAGTTGCAGCCGCTGTTCGCTGCTCAAATCTACCCCAACTTTGCCGATCACGTTGAAGAGGGTGCTGCTATCTCCGCCGAGTTCAAAAAAGGGAATGCGATCGCCTTTGGCATCGTAAAAAGCTCCACTTCTAGCGAGCGAGACAGTGCCGGTCAGATCGAAATTACCCGTTCGTCCAGAAATCGTCTGCTGAGCGTTAAAGCCTAAAGCATCTTCTGTGTTTGTTAAAGCGCTACTGACGCCCACTTCAGTAACATAACTTAGCCTTTCCTCAGTTGGCCGACGAGTAATAATATTAATCACGCCACCTGTAGCCTGAGCCCCGTAGATGGCGGTAGATCCCCGCACTACTTCAATGCGTTCGATCGCGCTGGGATCGATGGTTCTAAATTCTCTACCAAAAGATTGAAGATTGGTCGTTTGCGGCACGCCGTCAATCAGAACGGAAACGTTGCGACCCCGCAAAGTTTGCCCATAAGTGCTAATAGTTTGACTCGGCGGCGCGAAACCGGGAACCTGATTTGCCAGAGCTTCCCCGACATTTCTCGATGGCCCTATCTGCTGCTGAAGTTCTTCTGAGTCTATCACCGTTATAGAGCGCGGCACGTTCGTCACTCTTTCTGCGGTTCGTGTTGCAGTGACGACGATTTCAATCGGGTTTCTCCCTACCTGTGGCGTCCCTGGTGGCTGCGCTGTAGGCGGCAAGGGTTCCCCGGGTGTCCCTGGTGGCTGCGCTGTAGGCGGCAAGGGTTCCCCGGGTGTCCCTGGTGGCTGGGCTTTAGGCGGCAAGGGTTCTCCGGGTGTCCCTGGTGGCTGGGCTGTAGGCGGCAAGGGTTCTCCGGGTGTCCCAGGTGGCTGGGCTGTAGGCGGCAAGGGTTCTCCGGGTATCTCTACCGGCTGCCCTGTCGGTGGCACGGGTTCTGCGGGTGTCCCCGGTCGCGGTGTTGTAGGAGCCGGTGCAGGCGTGCGAGCAGTGCTGTCCGAGGTGGGTTTTACGCCCAGAATCAGACCCGCAGCACCAGGAATCACCTGTGCTACTGGTTGACCCCTCTCGCCAATGACTTTGATTCGGATGCTGTTGTTATCTAAAGGAGTAACGGTGACAGAAGCAATTCCCGCAGCAGGTTTGTCTTGACGAAACTCATTTCCCCCCGGTAATCGCAGTTGAGCGGTGATGACATCAGCTTGTAAAGTTTCGCCAAAGCTGGCGCTGAAAACTTGCAGGGGCCTTCCATCTTCAGTGTCTAGGGTGATTTCAATGCCTTCTGACGTGGGGTTGAGGCGAACGGCGGTCACCTGCGCAATATTGGAAGCGCACGCCGGCCCAGCGACTAAGGCCGACACTACTCCTGCGAGCCCAAGGCTACTTAATAATTTCTGCGATCTGGTCATTACTCTTGAATCAACAATTGATAGAACTTCGGATATGTGATTTGCGTTGTTTGCACAACATGATTTGTGGCAGCGTTGCTGCTCTTCTCTGGCTCCTGAAACTGACCTGCGGAAGATACGACCTAGTTGTCGGGCGCAGTTCGCTCCGATTCTCCCGTCGCTAGCAGCCTTTGTCCGGCAGGAAGCGCGTGAGGGCGAACGCCTCTGTCCGGTGGCGCTCTCGACGAGCTGCCACGGTTGGCACCTTCCTCTGTTAAAGGAAGTAGTCGCTGGGCTGTTAATGAGAAAGTCCCTTAATTAGATAACAGAGCACTTACATCTGTCAAGAGTTAACTAATGAAAACTAATTTCATTTTAAGATAGGGGGTCAGACCCCTCTAGCTAGTTAGGCACCACTTGCCTATTATGGTTTCTGCCAGGGCTAGACAAACGATCGCCTAAAATGCTATGGCCAGAGTTAGAAAAGATTGTCATATAGGAAATGAGAGGAATCAACAAATTTGCTCAACTACTCTTGACAATAAATATCATCTAGTCTAGTATGCTTAAAGTCGATAGCGGTAAAGCCCCTGAAGCTGATATCGAAGCTGGCTCGGACTCAAAAGCGCCCCGGAGCCTGCCGAACAGCGCGATCGACAACCAAACCTGAAAAGCAGCGCTCATACCCGGATTGAAGACTCAAACGCGCTGATCGGAGACTCGTGATGTCCGAAAGCTGTTCACACTTGGAAAGTCCATGTCAAAAGAATTTGGCGGAACTGGTTGGCGTACTGCAAACAAGACTTATAGGTAAAAAGAATCGATGAGTGACGCAAGCATTAAGGGAAACCAACTCACCGAAAGTTGTACCAATTTAGTAGAACTCCTACAACACAGAGCCCTACACCAACCAGAGCAGAAATATACATTTCTGTTAGACGGAAAAACTGAAACCGCCAGTTTGACTTATCGAGAGTTAGATGCGATCGCCCGATCGCACGCCGTGCAACTTCAGACATTGGGAGTCACTGGCGAAAGAGCCTTACTGCTTTTCCCGCCAGGATTGGACTATCTCGGCGCCTTTTTTGGATGCTTGTACGCCAAAGTGATCGCCGTTCCCCTCTATCCGCCGAAGCTGAAACGGAATTTAGCGAAAATTAGCGCGATCGCCAAAGACGCAGGAGCAACAGTTGCGATCACTCCCGCCCGACACTTGGAAAATTTAGAGCAGCTATGCGAGCAAGCACCGGAACTCAAAGCGATGCGTTGGCTGAGTGCAGATGTGCTTTCCGATGACGGCGAAAAGTGGCAGCAGCCAGCCATCGATCCCGACTCCGTGGCTTATCTTCAGTACACTTCGGGCTCAACCTCCACCCCCAAAGGCGTAATGGTGAGCCACGCAAACGTTTTGTACAACATCGAATACATTGATCGAGGCTTTAACCACGATGCCGAAAGCGTTGCCGTAACGTGGCTCCCCCACTTTCACGACATGGGGTTAATTGACGGATTGCTCAAACCTTTGTATCTGGGAATTCCCTGTTACTTCATGCCGCCAGCGGCTTTTATTCAGAACCCGATGTGCTGGTTGGAAGCGATTTCGCGCTACAAAGCTACCCACAGCGGCGGGCCAAATTTTGCTTACGACTTGTGTGCTAGCAAAATCAGCAAAATCTTGCTAGCACAATTTGAGGATGATTATTGTGGGGTAGGCGTCGGGCCTGCTGTGAAAATACACCGGACGGGCGGGACGCCCATCCCACAAAACAATCAAAATCATCCCGCTATTATCCAACGCGAAATTTTGGGCGATCGCCAAAAAATGCTCGACTTGAGTAGTTGGCGCGTGGCCTATAACGGCGCAGAACCGATCCACAAAGAAACCCTAGAGCGATTTACCAAAGCTTTTGAGCCCTGGGGTTTTCAGGCGGATGCCTTTTGTCCTGCTTACGGAATGGCAGAAACTACGCTAAAAATTGCCACGGTTCGCAGCGGGACAACACCGACTTTCTTACCTGTTGACGCTGGGGCGCTGGAAAATAATCACATTGTAGAAGTTGTCGAAGGCGACGGGGGCGCGAGAACTTTAGTCGGCTGCGGTTTCCCTGAATTTGGCACTAAAGTTGCGATCGTCAATCCTGAATCTCTGAGGCAATGCCAGCTGCAGGAAGTCGGAGAAATTTGGGTAGCTGGCGAAACTGTGGCGCGAGGCTATTGGAATCGCCCAGAAGAGACAGAAAAAACTTTCCAAGCATATCTTTCAGATACCAGCGAAGGACCATTTTTGCGAACAGGAGATTTAGGCTTTTTACGCGATCGAGAACTGTTTATTACAGGGCGACTCAAAGATTTGATTATCATCCGAGGTCGCAATCTTTATCCCCAAGATATAGAAAGAACAGCAGAGCGCAGCCATCCCAGTTTGCGGCAGGGGGCGATCGCGGCATTCTCGGTGGAAGTCGCAGGCGAAGAACAGCTCGTTATCGTGCCAGAATTAGAATCTCGCAAAGCGCCGGATAATGCCGAGGAAATTATCAGCGCCATCCGCTCTAGCATTGCTCAAGAATATGAAGTGCAAGTTTATGGAGTAGTGCTGATTAAGCCGGGAAGCATTCCGAAAACGACCAGCGGTAAAATTCAACGTCGCGCCGCCTGTGCTGACTTTCTAGCTGACAATTTGGAAGTTGTTGCGAGTAGCGTTTTAGAGTTAGCTGATTTTGTTGAAATAGAGAATCGCCTCACCCGAGAAATTCTGCTGGCAGCAGAGTTAGAAGAACGGCAGCCGCTGCTTGAGGCTTACCTTTGGCAGCAGGTAAACCGCCGGGAAATGAATTCCCCGGCTAATAGCCAAAGTCGGCTAAAACTGATATCTTGCACCATTGTCAAGAACGGGCAAGATGCCCGTTCCACAAAGAATGAGTTTTCTTGTGGAACAGGCATCTTGCCTGTTCCTAAACAAGTAATTGAGAATGGTGCAAGATGTGAGCTAAAGGCGACGGAAGAGGAATCTTCAATCCACTTTAGTGCCAGCGGAAAAACACAAAATATTATCGATCGACCGCTCAGTAGCTTTGGACTAGATTCTTTAAGAATTTTTGAGTTAAAAAATCAAATTGAGAGTGACTTGGGCGTTACTGTATCGGTTGCCGATTTGTTTGAGGATAGGAGCATTGCTCGACTGGCAGAGCAAATTCTAGAGCAACTAACAGGAAATACCAAAGCAGTCGTCATTGAACCGGTTTCTCGATCGCCTCATCTTCCCCTGTCTTTTGCCCAAGAGCGCTTGTGGTTCTTCGACCAATTGGAACCGGGAAACCCCTTCTACAACCTCTGCGGTGCGGTTCGGCTGACGGGGCAACTTAATGCAGAAGCACTCAGGCAAAGTATTGAGAAAATTATCGATCGGCACGAGGTTTTAAGAACTGCGTTTGCCGCTGTGGAAGGGCAACCGATACAGGTTGTCGCTGCTGCGGGCGATTGGACGCTGCCGCTGATTGATTTGAGCGATCGCTCCCCAGACGATCGCCAGGCCGAGGTGCAAAGGCTGTCTGCGTCCTCCGCGCGAGAGCCCTTTGACTTGGGGCAAAGCTCTCTGCTGCGCGCCAAACTGCTGCGTCTCGACGCAACAGAGCACGTATTAGTTCTAACCGTGCATCATATCGTTTTTGATGGTTGGTCCCTGGGCGTATTTCTCCGGGAGTTGGCAGAATTGTATCAAGCTTTTTCTAGCAATAGACCTCTTGCAAAAATAATTAGGACGGGCAAGATGCCCATCCCACAAGAAAAAATAACTCTTGTGGGACGGGCCCCAGAGCCCGTCCCATCAATTGAGGAAAAGGATTTTTGCAAGAGGTCTAATGATTTACCCTTGCTTTCCCCGCTGCCGATTCAATACGCCGACTTTGCCGCATGGCAGCGCCAGCAGTTGCAAGGAGAAATATTAGAGACGCAACTGGATTACTGGAAGCAGCAGTTAAGCGGCAGCTTGCCGGTTCTAAATTTACCAACAGACTTTCCTCGCCCCGCCGTTCAAACGTTCCAGGGTGCGAGACAAACTTGGGAGTTGCCGAAAGATTTGAGCTTGGCGCTGGGCCAATTGGGGCAGCAAGAAAAAGCCACTCTATTTATGACGTTGCTGGCAGCCTTCAAGACGCTGCTTTATCGCTACACGGGGCAGACAGATATTTTAGTGGGCTCTCCCATCGCTAACCGCAATCTCCGCGAAATAGAACCATTAATTGGATTTTTTGTCAATACTTTAGTGCTGCGGTCTGACTTAAATGGAAATCCGACTTTTCGAGAGTTGCTAAGGAGCGTGCGAGAGGTGGCATTAGGCGCTTACGCGCATCAAGATGTACCGATTGAGAAGCTTGTCGAGGAGTTGCAGCCAGAGCGAGATTTGAGCTACTCGCCGCTGTTTCAGGTGGCGTTTGCCTTGCAAAACGGCTTGACGCAGACTCTAGAATTGCCAGGGCTGACTTTAAATTTTAATGAAATTGACACCGAAACCGCTAACTTTGACTTGACGCTATTTCTGGAAGAAACCGATCGGGGGTTGACGGCGACGTGGGAGTACAGCACGAACCTGTTTCAACCCAGCACGATCGCGCGGATGCACGGGCATTTTCAGATTTTGCTGGCAGGAATTATCGCCAATGCCGATCGGCGCCTGGATGAGTTGCCATTGCTGAGCGATCGCGATCGGCATCAACTGTTGGTGGAGTGGAATAAGACGCAAGTCGATTATCCAAAAGATTCCACCATTCACCAATTGTTTGAAGCGCAGGCAGAGCAGACGCCGGATGCCATTGCAGTCGTATTTGAAGACCAAAAACTCACCTACGGCGAACTGAATAAACGAGCGAATCAAGTCGCGCACTACCTGCAAAAACTCGGTGTAAAACCAGAAGTTTTGGTGGGAATTTGTACGGAGCGATCGCTCGACGCGATTGTGGGTTTGCTGGGCATTCTCAAAGCGGGCGGCGCTTATGTACCGATCGATCCGACTTATCCCAAAGAGCGCTTGAGCTTCATGTTAGAAGAAACTCAAGTGTCCGTGCTGCTGACTCAAGCACATTTAGCCGAGTCTCTTCCCGCACATCAGGCGCATCTTATTTGCTTAGATTCAGATTGGGAAATTATCGCGCAGCACGGTGAAGAAAACCCAGCGCCGTTAGTGACTTCTAGCAATCTGGCTTATGTAATGTACACCTCCGGATCGACTGGAAAGCCCAAAGGTGCAAGCGTCACGCAGCGCGCAGTCGTGCGGTTAGTCAAAGGAAGTAATTATGCCAATTTGAGCGCGGAAGAAGTCTTCCTGCAACTCGCTCCCATTTCCTTTGATGCTGCAACTTTTGAGATTTGGGGCAGCCTTTTGAACGGGGCGCGATTAGTTGTCATGCCTGCCCATACTCCCTCTTTGCAAGAATTGGGACAGGCAATTCGGCAAAACCAAATAACAACGCTGTGGCTGACTGCTGGATTATTTCACCTGATGGTAGACGAACAGCTAGACGATTTAAAGCAGGTGCAACAACTGCTAGCAGGGGGCGATATTTTATCAGTTTCCCACGTCTTGAAACTGTTGAGAGAAGCCAAAGGGTGCAGGCTTATTAATGGCTATGGCCCCACGGAAAATACAACATTCACCTGCTGCTATTCGATAACCGATGCCAGTCAAATTGTCAACTCGGTTGCCATCGGGCGCCCTATTAGTAACACGCAAGTTTATATTCTGGATTCGCAATTGCAGCCAGTGCCCATTGGCATACCTGGAGAATTGTATATTGCTGGCGACGGGTTAGCGCGGGGGTATTTTAACCGACCTGAATTAACTGCACGAGCCTTTATTTCTAATCCATTTAGCGACGATCCAGATGCGCGGATTTACAAAACGGGCGATCGCGCTTGCTATTTAGCGGACGGCAATATTGAATTTCTCGGTCGCTCGGACAATCAAATCAAGGTGCGGGGCTTCCGCATCGAACTCGGCGAGATTGAGGCGGCATTAAGCCAGCATCCAGACGTGCGAGAAGCTGTGGTTGTGGTTCGAGAAGATGAACCAGGCAATAAATGTTTAGTGGCTTATGCAGTGCTCAGCCAAGAGGGCGCGATCGCCACAAGTGAATTGCGTTCTTTCCTGAAGGAGAAGCTGCCGGAATATATGCTGCCTTCGGCTTTTGTGCTGCTAGAGGCGCTGCCGCTGACGCCGAATGGAAAAGTAGACCGCAAAGCGCTGAGAGCGCCCGATACAGAAAACTTCCCATTAAACGCAGCTTTTGCACCGCGCACTCCGGAAGAACAGTTACTCGCTGAAATTTGGAGTAATATACTCGGCGTCAAACAAATAGGAATTGGCGATAATTTCTTCGAGTTGGGAGGGCATTCCCTGCTGGCAACGCAACTGATTGCTAAAGTGCGAGAAACGTTTCAGGTAGAGTTGCCGCTACGCAGTTTGTTTGAGTCTCCGACGGTGGAAAGTTTGGCAGAAGCGATCGCCATCGCTAAAGCGCAGCAGGCGATCGAATCTCGCCCCATTGCCCAACTGCCTGCAATCGTCCCCGATCCTCAAAATCGCTGCGAACCGTTTCCCCTCAACGAAATGCAGCAGGCTTACTGGATCGGGAGAAATAGCTTTTTTGAAATGGGGAATGTCGCGATTCACGGCTATGTAGAAATTGAAGGCGACGATATAGATTTAGAGCGGTTTAGCCTCGCGTGGCAGCGAGTGGTGGAACGCCACGATATGCTGCGCGCGATCGTCCATCCAGACGGGCAACAGCAAATTTTAGAAACAGTGCCAGCTTATGCAATTCCAGTATTAGATTTGCGGGGACAAAGCCCAGAGGCGGTGAATTCCCAACTCGAAGAAATTCGCGAATCCCTGTCTCACCAAGTGTTGCCGCTCGATCGCTGGCCACTTTTTGAGATTCGCGCTTCGCTTCGAGGCGATCGCCGCATCCGCTTGCACGTCAGCATTGACGCCTTGTGCATTGACGGTTGGAGCTATCAAATTCTCTTCCGAGATTTGGTGACGTTTTACCGCAATCCCAACGCGATGATGGCGCCTTTGCAACTGTCATTCCGCGACTACGTTTTAGCTGCGATCGCGCTCCAAGATTCCTCATTTTTCCAGCAATCTTTAGAGTATTGGAAAAATCGCCTCGCCACGATGCCGCCAGCGCCCGAACTCCCGTTAGCCAAGCATCCGAGTTCCCTGACACAGCCTCGCTTCAAGCGCTGGAGCGCTCAGTTAGAGCCGGAAACCTGGAAAAAACTTAAAGCCAGAGCCGCCCGCGCGGCGCTTTCTCCCACAGGCGTTTTGCTGGCTGCTTATGCCGAAGTTCTGGGCCTGTGGAGCAAAAGCCCTCGGTTTACCCTCAACGTGCCGCGCTTCAATCGCCTTGTACTACACCCGCAAGTCAACGACATTATCGGCGAGTTTGCCTCGTTTACTTTGCTGGAGGTAGACAACTCGCGCCGAGAAAGTTTTGAAGTTCGGGCGAAACGCCTGACTCAGCAGCTTTGGCACGATTTAGAGCACCAGTACGTCAGCGGGGTGCGCCTTCTGCGAGAATTGGCGCAACTGCAGGGAAGAACATCGGCGGCACCGATGCCAGTGGTATTCACGACTAATCCGCAGAATAACCCCGGACAAAGCGATTCTTCCATACTGGGGGCGATCGCAGAAATCGGAGAGGTTGTTTACGTCGTCGGTCAAACTCCCCAAGTTTGGATAGACAATCAGTACAGCGAAGCTGGCGACACTCTATTCTTAAACTGGGATGCGGTGGAAGAACTCTTCCCCCAAGGGCTAATCGACGATATGTTTGACGCCTACTGCCGCCTGTTGCAGCGCCTCGCGGGGGAGGAGGAAGCTTGGCAAGAAGAGGCGCCGTTGCAGCAGCAAGCCGTCGCTAACGGCATCGAAGCACCCATTCCCGATGTATTGCTGCACGAGTTGTTTGCTCAGCAAGCAGCCAAGCGATCGCAGCAAGCAGCCGTGCTCACGCGCGATCGCACCCTCACCTACGAGGAACTATATCTGCGATCAAATCAAGTCGCTCACCGATTGCGGAAGCTGGGAGCTCGCCCTAACCAGTTGGTTGCCGTGGTTATGGAAAAAGGGTGGGAGCAAATCGTCGCTGTGCTGGGCATTCTCGCATCCGGGGCAGCTTATTTGCCCGTAGATGCGGCGCTGCCAAAAGAGCGGCTGTGGTATTTGCTGGAAAATGGCGAAGTTGAGATTGTTTTGACGCAATCTCAGTTAAATCAGCGATTGGAATGGCCGGAAAATGTGCGGCGAATTTGTCTCGATACCGACGAATTGGCTGCCGAAAGCAGGGAAGCTTTGGAGTCGGTGCAGGAACCGGAAGATTTAGCTTATGTGATTTATACTTCTGGCTCAACTGGCTTGCCGAAAGGCGTGGCGATCGCGCATCGCGGTGTAGTCAATGCGATCGCTCAGACCAATCAAGTGTTTAATGTGGCAGAGTGCGATCGCGCGATCTCCGTCACCGCACTGCACCACGATATGTCGGTTTACGATATCTTCGGCATCCTAGCAGCCGGGGGAGCGATCGTCATTCCCGATGCCGCACAACGGCTAGACCCCGCTCACTGGGCTCAATTGATGGTAAAAGAGCGCGTCACCATTTGGAACTCGGTTCCCCCGATGATGGAAATGCTGCTCGATTACGCTGCCGGACGTTCTGAGGTGTTGCCAGAGTGCTTGCGCTGGGCGTTTCTCGGCGGAGACTGGATACCGATAACGCTCCCTGAGAGGTTAAGGGCGATCGTCACAGAATGTCGCGTTGTCAGTGTCGGCGGGCCAACCGAAACTACCCTTTGGAATATTTGGTATCCGGTAGAAACTGTTGATCCTTCTTGGAAGAGCATTCCCTATGGCAAGCCGATCGCTAACACCCGCTATTACATTTTGAATGAAAGGCTAGAAGACTGTCCCGTCTGGGTTGCCGGCGAGATGTGCTGTGCCGGAGTTGGACTGACAAAAGGATACTGGCGGAATGAAGAAAAAACTCGCGCCAGCTTCCTCACCCACCCCGTCACGGGCGATCGCTTGTACCGAACGGGAGATTTAGGGCGCTTCCTCCCTGACGGCAATATCGAATTTTTAGGACGAGAAGATTTCCGCCTAAAAATTCGAGGATTCCGCATCGAAGCCGGAGAAATTGAAGCTGCTTTGAACGAACACCCAGCAGTCAAGGCATCCATTGTCACCGCATTCGGAGAAAAGCACAGTCAAAAACGCTTAGTAGCATATATCGTTCCACAACAAAAGGCTGTCCTTGCGGTCGAAGAATTGCGCCAATTTCTGAGTGAAAAACTGCCAGATTATATGGTGCCGTCTGCATTTATAGTTCTGGACGCGCTGCCGCTTTCGGCGAACGGCAAAGTTAACCGCAAGGCTCTGCCCGAACCGGATGCCGCGATTCAACCAGAAAAGATTTTTGTGGCACCGCGCACCCCTATTGAGGAAATGTTAGCGAGAATTTGCTGTGGGGTTCTCGGCATCGAACAGTTAAGCATTGCCGATAACTTTTTTGAACTAGGAGGAAATTCGCTCCTGGCAATTCAATTAGCAGCAAAGGTACGAGAATCTTGTCAGATAGAATTGCCTTTGTGCGATATTTTTGCAGGACGATCGCTCGCCGTACTTGCAGAAAATATTTCTGAAGCCAAAAACAAAAATGCGGCCGTTGAAGAACCCGCGATCGCGCCTGTTTCGCGATCGGCGTACCGCAGGTCACTGTCATCTTTGCGCTAACCACAAATCAGTGATGAGTCATGGGATTGCAGCCAATAATATCATATCCGTTCGATTGACCGTTATTCCTGTAGGGGCGGGTTCGCCAATATCTTTACTAAAAACGATAAATCTCGTAAACCCGCCCCGCCCAAGATATTACCTCATAAGCAATCCCTAAATATCGGCTGCAATCCCAATTACCAATTACCAGTTACTAATCCAATGACGGTGCATTTTTCCGAAAAACCTCCAACAGATACTCGCGACTCGGCGAATGCTTCCGAAGAAGAAGTATTTGCATTTCCCACCTCTTTTGCCCAGCAAAGACTGTGGTTTATTGACCAATTTGAACCGGGAAACCCTTTTTACAACCTTCCGGCGGCTGTGTTACTAAAAGGCAGGCTAAATGTAGTAGTGCTAGAGCTAAGTTTCAAGGAAATTGTGCGCCGTCACGAAGCTTTGCGGACGACATTTGCCACTGTAGACGGTCAACCCGTGCAGGTGGTTGGTCAGAAATTTAATTTCGGGCTGCAAGTTTTAGACCTGCAACAATTGGCGGAAACTGAGCGAGAAGAAAAAGTAAAACAACTGGCTGCAGAAGAAGCTAGCAAACCTTTTGACCTCACCCAAGGGCCGCTGTTGCGAGCTAGTTTGCTACAGTTAGATGCTGAGGAATATGTCTTGCTGCTGACGCTGCATCACATTATTTTTGATGGCTGGTCAATCGGAGTCTTTCTGCAAGAATTAGCAGCACTTTACGAAGCGTTTTCGATTGGCAAACCATCCCCACTTCCCGAACTTTCCATACAGTACGCCGATTTTGCTATTTGGCAGCGGGAATGGCTTACGGGCGATCGCTTGCAAACTCAACTTAACTACTGGAAAAAGCAGCTCAGTGGCGCTCCCCCCTTGCTGGAATTGCCAGCCGATCGCCCCCGCCCCCCGATGCAAACCTATCGGGGCGCGAAAGAATCATTCCTCATCCCCAGAACGCTAAGGTCAGCCCTCAAAAAGCTCAGCCGTCAGGAAAATGTCACCCTGTTTATGACGCTACTAGCAGCCTTTAAAACGTTGCTCTATCGCTATACAGGACAGGCAGATATCCCCGTTGGCTCTCCCATTGCCAACCGCAACCGAGCTGAAATTCAAGGGCTAATCGGGTTTTTTGTCAATACTTTGGTATTGCGAACTGATTTGTCAGGTGAGCCCACTTTTCGGCAGTTGCTCGCTCGCATTCGGGAGGTGAATTTAGAAGCTTACGCTCACCAGGATTTGCCGTTTGAGAAACTGGTTGAAGAGTTGCAACCCGAGCGAAATTTGAGCTACAATCCACTGTTCCAAGTTGCTTTTATTTTGCAAACTGCACCTGTTGCGGCAGAATCAATAGCCGGACTCAATCTCACTATTTTAGATGTTGAGAATCAGACAGCCAAAGTTGATTTAACGCTGCATTTAGAAGAAAAGCAGGAAGAGATTAGCGGTCAGTTTGAATACAGCACAGATTTATTTGATGCAGCCACAATTAATCGGATGGCGGAGCATTTTATCGCCTTACTGGAAGGGATAACAGCCAACCCAGATCGGCGGATTGAAGAGCTACCGTTGCTGGGGGAAAAAGAGCGGCATCAGTTATTAGTAGAGTGGAATGACACCCGCGCCGATTATCCGAGCGATCGCTGTATCCACGAAGTATTTGAAGCGCAGGTTGAGGAAACGCCCGATGCTGTAGCCGTGACGTTTAAAGACCAAAAACTTACCTACCGCGAGCTGAATGAACTAGCCAACCAACTCGCGCATTACCTGCAACACCTTGGCGTTAAACCAGAAGTTTTGGTGGGAATTTGTGTCGAGCGATCGCTTGATACGATCGTCGGTATTCTCGGAATTTTAAAAGCCGGGGGCGCTTACGTTCCGCTCGATCCAGCCTACCCGCACGATCGGTTGGCATTCATGCTAGAAAATTCCCAAGTGTCGGTGCTGCTGACTGTTGAGCGACTTCTCGACAGGTTTGCCCAACACAAAGCGCCTACCATCTGCCTGGATAAAGACTGGGAAACGACGATCCTTGGGAGCCGCTTCGCTAACACCCACCAGAGTAAGAAAAATCCCGCCAGTGGGGCAGCATCCGACAATCTCGCCTACGTTACATACACATCCGGCTCTACCGGCATCCCTAAAGGAGTTTGCATCAACCATCAAGGCGTAGTGCGGTTAGTTAAAGGCGCTAATTACGCCAGCTTCAGTTCCTCAGAAGTGTTTTTGCAATTAGCACCGATTTGCTTCGACGCTTCCACCTTTGAAATTTGGGGTTGCCTGCTCAACGGTGGAAAACTGGTAATCATGCCGCCGGACACCCCATCGTTGCAAGAATTGGCAGACGCCATCGAGGAGTACAAAATCACCACCTTATGGCTGAGCGCCGGCTGGTTCCACCTGATGGTTGACGAGCAACTCCAAGCCTTAAGCTGCGTGCGGCAAGTGATCGCGGGTGGAGACGTGCTTTGTACAACCCACGTTCGCAAGTTTCTAGAGCAAAAAAACGGCAAGCTGATTAACGGTTACGGCCCGACTGAAAACACCACGTTTACTTGTTGCTACCCCATGACTGCTCCCAGCGAAGTTGGGAATAGCGTTGCGATCGGACGCCCGATCGCCAATACCCAAGTTTACCTGCTCGACAGCCACTTGCAGCCCGTTCCTCCTGGCGTTGCCGCGGAACTGTACATCAGCGGTGCCGGTTTAGCCAGGGGATACCTCAACCGTCCCGACTTGACGGCACAGAAATTTATCCCGAATCCTTTTAGCGACGAACCCGGAGCCCGCCTTTACAAAACCGGCGATTTAGCTCGCTACCTAAGTGACGGCAACATAGAGTTTCTCGGCCGTCTTGACAACCAAGTGAAAATTCGCGGTTTCCGTATCGAATTGGGAGAAATTGAAGCAACTTTGGGACAGCATCCAGATGTCGCCCAGGCTGTGGTTGTGGCGCGAGAAGATGTACCGGGTGACAAGCGTTTGGTGGCTTATATCGTTGCTAACTCGGGACTCCGGGGCGTGAGCTTAACGCTGATTAGCGAACTGCGCTGCTTTCTCAAAGAAAAATTGCCACAATACATGATGCCTTCTGCCTTCATGACGCTGGAGGCGCTGCCCCTGACTCCCAACGGCAAAATCGATCGCAAGGCACTACCTGCACCGGATCGCGATCGCCCAGAACTCGAAGAGGCATTCGCCGCGCCAAGCACGGCTATCGAGAAAATCCTGGCAGAAATTTGGGCGCAAGTATTGGGGTTAGAACAAGTGGGAATTGACGACAATTTCTTTGAATTGGGCGGCGATTCTATCCTCAGCATTCAAATCATTTCTAAAGCCTATCAAGCGGGGTTGCGGCTCACTCCAAAACAACTGTTTCAACACCAAACCATTGCACAGTTAGCAGCCGTTGCCGATACAGCTGGGCCCCAACAATCGGAACAGGGATTAATCACTGGCGAAGTTCCTCTGACACCGATTCAGCACTGGTTTTTCGAGCAAAATCTCTCCGATCCACACCACTGGAATCAGGCGGTGCTTTTAGATTTGCAGCAACCTCTAGAACCTGCATTAATTGAGTCAGTTTTGCAAGAATTGCTGAAGCACCACGACGCGCTGCGCCTGCGTTTCGCGCGAGGAGAATCTGGCTGGCAGCAGGAGCTCGTCAATCCCGACGAGGTTGCGACCTTTACCTGCATTGATTTGTCGTCGCTACCTCCAGAGGAGCGAGAAGCCGCTTTCCAAACCGCCGCCACTCAGTTGCAAGCCAGTTTGAATTTGTCAGAGGGACCATTACTTCGCGCTGCCCTATTTGACTTGGGCAAACATCAGCCAAATCGCTTGTTATTGGCCATTCATCACCTAGCGGTTGATGGGGTTTCGTGGCGAATTTTAATTGAGGATTTCCAGACAGCTTATGGCCAGATTAGCCGCGACGAAAAAGTCGCGCTCCCGCCCAAAACCACCTCATTTAAGCAGTGGGCAGAACGCTTGCATGAGTGGGCGCGATCGCCCGAATTGCAGCGAGAGTTCGATTACTGGTTCGCCCTTTCTCACCAACCAACTTCTCCCTTGCCAATAGATTTCCCCACGGCAGCCAATTTAGTTGCATCTGAAAAGACAGTATCCGTTGCTTTGAGTGTTGAAGAAACACAACTGCTCCTGCAAGAAGTACCTGCCGCTTACCGCACTCAAATTAATGATGTATTGCTAACTGCTTTAGGTCAAGCATTTGAACGCTGGACAGGCAATAACTCACTTTTACTTGACTTAGAAGGTCACGGTCGCGAAGATATATTTGAAGGAGTAGATTTGTCGCGCACAATCGGCTGGTTCACAGCAGTTTTTCCCGTCCTGTTAAATTTAGAAAAACCTGCCGATATAGGGGCTGCCCTCAAATCAGTGAAAGAGCAGTTACGCGCCGTGCCCAATCGTGGTATTGGCTGCGGTGTCCTACGATATTTAAACGGAAAAATTGCTAAAAATTTGCACGAATTGCCACAAGCAGAAGTAAGCTTTAATTATCTCGGACAGTTTGACCAAGTGCTGCCACAATCTTCTTTATTGATTCTCTCCTCAGAGCCGAGTGGCCCCATTCGCAGCCCGCGCGGAAATCGGCGTTACCTGCTGGAAATTAACGGATTTATTGCGAGAAGCAAGCTGCAATTAGATTGGACGTACAGCGAAAACATTCACCGACGAGAAAGCATTGAAAATTTGGCAACGGGCTTTATAGAATCGCTGCGATCGCTAATTCAATACTGTCAGTCCCCCGACGCCGGCGGCTACACTCCTTCTGACTTTGCGGAGTTTAAGTGGAGCCAGTGGAGCCAGGACGATTTAGACAACATTACTGCAATTTTAGGAGAGCTGTAAGATGAGCAAAGGCAATATCGAAGATTTTTATCCCCTCTCCCCAGCGCAGCAGGGCATTCTCTTTCATTCCCTTTACCAGCCAGAATCGGACGTATATTTCGGGCAACTGCTGTGCGTCTTGCGCGGCGATCTCAATGTTTCTGCGTTTAGAAATAGTTGGCAAAAAGTTGTAGACAGGCATCCCATTTTGCGGACTTGTTTCGTGTGGGAGAACGTAAAAGAACCCGTGCAAGTTGTGCGCAAGCAGGCTCCCTTATCCTGGCAGCAAATAGACTGGCGATCGCTCTCCACTCCTGCACAAGCACAGCAGCTAGAAAATTTCCTAAAAGCAGATCGAGAACAGGGCTTTGACTTGACATCAGCTCCCTTGATTCGCGTTGCGCTAGCGCAGTTACAGGAAGATGCTTTCCAGTTCATTTTGAGCCATCACCACTTAGTTTTTGATGGGTGGTCGCTGGCGATCGTCCTCAAGGAAGTTTTTGCCTTTTACGAAGCAGAATGCCAGGGCGCCCAATTGCAACTCAAGCGCCCTCGCTCTTATCGAGATTACATCGCCTGGTTGCAGCAGCAAGATTTAGCTGAGGCGGAGTCATTTTGGCGGCAAACGCTCCAAGGATTTACGACACCCACGTCGCTTGTTGTCGGTGGAAAATTGAGTTGCTTCATCGGTGAAGGGAGCCGGGACGAAGCTGAAATCAAAATTCCTGATATAGCGCCTCTGCAAGAATTGATGCGACAGTACAAGCTGACTATAAATACTCTAGTACAGGGAGCTTGGGCGCTACTTTTGAGCCGATATAGCGGTGAAGAAGACATAATTTTTGGCGTAACGGTTTCGGGGCGATCGCCTGAATTAATCGGGGTGGAATCGATGGTTGGGATGCTGATTAATACTCTGCCTGTCAGAGTATCAGTGTCCGCTGAAGACTCAATTATTTCGTGGTTACAGCAATTGCAAAACCACAGCATTGAAGTGCGCCAGTACGAATACTCGCCTCTGGTAGAAATTCAGCAGCGGTGGAGCAAAATTCCTCCCAATACGCCACTATTTGAAAGTATCGTCGTATTTGAAAATTACCCCGTCGATCCTTCATTGCAGCGAGGAAAAAGTGACCTAGAGATTGGCGACGTGCGATCGGTTGACAGCACGAATTACCCCATCGCATTGATAGCGATCGCGCAATCGGAGTTAGAGCTCAAAATTATGTACGATCGCAGCCGCTTTGAACAAGGCGCGATCGCGCGGATGCTGGGACACTTGCAGGTCTTACTAGAAGGGATGGCGGCAAACCCTCACCAGCCTTTGAAAAATTTACCGCTGCTAACGCCAGCCGAAAAGCAGCAAATTCTTGTTGAGTGGAACGGCACCAAAGCTGACTATCCCCAAGATCGCTGCATTCATCAATTATTTGAAGCGCAGGTCGATCGAACTCCCGATGCCATTGCAGTCGTATTTGAAGACCAAGAATTAACCTACCGCGAACTGAATACACGAGCGAATCAAGTCGCGCACTACCTGCAAAAACTCGGTGTAAAACCAGAAGTTTTGGTGGGGATTTGCGTCGAGCGATCGCCCTTGATGGTAATCGGCTTGTTGGGCGTCCTCAAAGCGGGCGGTGCTTACGTCCCACTCGATCCAAACTATCCTAAAGAGCGCTTGGCTTTCATGCTAGAAGACTCTTCAGTGCAGGTGCTGCTCGCGCAAGAAAAGCTGCTCGAAAAACTTCCCCCACACTCGACGCGTGTTGTCTGCTTGGACTCGGGCTGGGAAGAAATTGCTTTTTACAGCTCAGAAAACCCTCGCAGCGGCGTAAAGCCAGAAAACCTGGCCTACGTTATCTACACGTCAGGGTCTACAGGAAAACCCAAAGGCGTTTTAATCGAACACCGATCGCTAGTCAATTACACGACGGCTGCGATCGCTGAATATGGAATAGAAAAGCGCGATCGCGTTTTGCAGTTTGCCTCTATTAGTTTCGATGCCAGTGCCGAAGAAATCTACCCCTGCCTGACTTCGGGCGCAACACTCGTATTGCGTACTGATTCCATGCTGGATTCAGCGGGTGTATTTTTGGAAAAGTGCAGGACTTGGAACTTAACTGTTGTGAGTTTGCCGACAGCCTACTGGCACGAACTGACAGCCTTATTGAGCCAAGAAACCTTGGTACTTGCCCCGTCATTACGCTTGACAATCATTGGCGGAGAAAAAGCGCTTCCCGAACGATTGAAAACTTGGATTGAGCGTGTAGGGCAACAAGTACGTCTGGTGAATACTTACGGCCCTACAGAAGCCACTGTGGTGGGAACGATATGCGAATTATCGGCAGCCGACGCCGCATTGAGGGAGTTGCCGATCGGGCGTCCTATTGGCAATGTCCAAACCTACATCCTAGATTGTCACGGGCAGCCTGTACCCACTGGCATTCCGGGCGAGTTGCACCTCGGCGGCGCTGGTTTGGCACGGGGATACCTCAACCGTCCCGAGCTGACGGCAGAAAAATTTATCCCCAGCCCCTTTAGCAATGAACCTGGTTCGCGCCTCTACAAAACTGGAGACTTAACTCGTTATCGACCAGATGGCAACATCGAATATGTCGGTCGCATTGACAATCAGGTGAAAATTCGCGGGTTCCGCATCGAGCTGGCAGAGATTGAGGCGGTGCTGTCCCAGCATCCGGCAGTGCGGGAAAGTGCGGTTTTGGTGTGGTCCGAGGCGAACGCTCGCAAGCGTCTCGTCGCTTACGTCGTCCCCGACGCCCGAGAGCAAAATTCTTCACTGTCTTCTAGCGAGCTGCGCCAGTTCCTGCAAGAACGCTTGCCAGAGTATATGGTGCCGTCTGCCTTCGTCCTGCGGTCGAAACTGCCTTTAACGCCCAACGGAAAACTCGACCGCCGCGCTTTGCCCCAGAAGTGCGATCGCGTCTCTGAGGAAACAGCTTTCACCGAGCCACAAACACCTACTGAAAAAGAGCTCGCTCAGATTTGGATGGCTGTTTTAGAAATAGAAAAAGTAGGAATTAATGAAAGTTTTTTTGACATCGGCGGTCACTCTTTGATGGCGATGCAATTGGTATCGCGAGTGCGAATGCGGTTTGGAGTGGAGTTACCGCTGTACAATTTTTATGCCGCTCCCACCATTCAGAATTTAGCAGAACTGGTCGAGGAAGAAATTCTGGCAAACGCCGATTCTAACCAGATAGATGAATTGCTCGATCACTTAGAAAAACTTGATGGAGAGGAAGCACAAAGTGTGATGCTGGCTGAGTAAATATCGGCTTGGTAAAAAATTCTAAAAACCCCTTTTTTTCTTAAGGGTTCGGTAGGGAATAAAAGCCAATAAAGCCCATGTAAGAGGATTGATTTTGGATGAATAAACTAACAGTAAAAAACAAAAGTTTTCCAGATGTAATGCAGCCATTAAAAACCTCAGTTACCCCACTTGAAGAAAAGTTAATGGAGCTATTCAGTGCCTCAGAAAAGTCATTTTTGGCAGAAGAAGCAATGGAGGAGCGAATTTCTGCCCTAGTTCAAGACTTTTTGTACGCAAAAACCGTTAGTACAGATATTGACTTAGAGTTAATTATCCAGGAGTTTAGGGAAAACAAAATTCCCGCCCTTCCTACAGATGTTGGGAATTATATCGATGATTTAGCCGAAACCATCGTTGCCCATTCCATTCACACATCTTCCCCCCGATATATCGGTCACATGACGAGCGCACTTCCCTATTTTGTGCGCCCGATCGCGAAGCTGTTAACCGCGATGAATCAAAATTTAGTCAAGATGGAAACTGCCAAAGTTTTAAGCCCCTGCGAGCGCCAGACTTTGGCAATGATGCACCGATTAATTTACGATTTTTCGGAGGATTTTTATAACCAGCACATTCAAAAAAGTGATAGCACGCTCGGTATCATGGTAACGGGCGGCACCCTAGCTAATATCACAGCCCTGTGGTGCGCTCGCAACGCTTCTTTAGGGCCAAAAAATAACTTTAGTGGCATTGAAAAAGAAGGCTTGTACGCAGCTTTAGAGTTTTACGGCTACAAGGGAATGGTGATAATCGGCTCGAGTTTGATGCACTATTCTTTTGAAAAAGCTGCAGATTTATTAGGCATTGGCGATCGCAATCTCCTAAAAGTCCCCACCGATTCCAATCACCGCATGGATTTGGCAGCGCTGCGCCAAACTGTAGCCGAATGTCGCGATCGCAATCTGCACATTCTGGCAATTATCGGTATTGCAGGCAGCACCGATTCGGGAAGTATCGATCCGCTTCCAGAAATAGCCGCGATCGCGCAATCCGCAAACGCTCACTTTCACGTCGATGCCGCTTGGGGCGGCCCCGTGCTTTTTTCCGAACGTCACCGACACAAAATCGCAGGCATTGAACTAGCAGATTCCGTCACCATAGATGGACACAAACAAATGTATTTGCCCATGGGCATCGGTCTGGTTTTATTCCGCAATCCCCAAACCGCCAAAGTTATTGAAAAACACGCGCCCTACACGGTGCGAAAAGACTCCATCGATCTAGGCAGGCGATCACTCGAAGGATCTCGACCAGGTGCGAGTTTGTTCTTGCAAGCCGCGTTGAATATCATCGGCCATCAAGGCTATGAGTTTTTGATAGATGCAGGCATCCATAAAACGCAGCACTTCGTCAATTTAATCCGGGAAAATCCAGAATTTGAATTGCTGCTAGAACCAGAAATTAATATTCTTTTATACCGCTACATTCCAGAAACCTTCAGGGAAAAAGCAGCCAAAAAACAACTAACCGAAGCAGACAACCACTTCATTAATCAATTTAACGATCGCCTTCAGGAGGCCCAGCGGCGAGCCGGTCACACCTTCGTATCGCGAACAACCGTGCAAAACACCTGTTATGGCAAAACCATTCCCATTGTTGCTTTGCGAGTCGTCCTTGCCAACCCCCTCACCACTGAAGCAGATATCAACGTAGTTTTAAACGACCAGCTAAAAATAGCAGCAAAGCTTTCCTTAACTATCACAAACAGCGACCACTCCGAGGAGGTAAATCATGATGTCTACTAATCGTTCAGAACGACTAAAAAACCTCTCGCCCCAGAAGCGAGCGCTCCTCCTCAAAGCATTGGGCAAAGAGGCAGTACAGGCTGAGCAATCTAAGCGCATTCCCAGGCGATCGCAGCAAAATTCTGCTCCCCTTTCTTTTCCCCAGCAACGGCTGTGGTTTCTCGATCAATTGTCTCCCGAAAACCCTGCCTACAACCTTCCTGCTGCAGTGCGGTTGCAAGGGCAATTGAATTTGTCGGCACTGCAACAAACACTCAATGAAATTGTCCGGCGTCACGAAGTTTTACGGACTGCTTTTGGAGAAGTGGATGGGCAACCTGTTCAACTGATTTCTCCTTCCTTGAATTTCCCTTTGTCGGTGGTAAACTTGGGACATTTACCAGAAACTGAGCAGCAAGCTGAAATTGAGCAGCGTACTCTTGAAGAAGCTCAACGCCCCTTTGACTTAACGCGATCGCCCTTACTGCGGGGCACTCTCCTGCAACTTAGTCCGGCAGAATATGTGTTGCTGCTGACAATACACCACATTATTTCTGATGGTTGGTCTATGGGGGTATTGGTGCGAGAAGTAGCCGCACTTTATGAAGCTTTTTCCACTGACAAACCCTCTGGGCTGCCTGAACTTTCCGTCCAGTATGCCGACTTCGCCAGTTGGCAGCGGCAGCATTTCCAGGGAGAGAAATTAGAAAAACAGCTCGCTTATTGGAAACAGCAATTGGGAGGCACTTTAGCTGTGCTATCAACAGATAGGCAGCGCTCTCCCGTACCAACTTTCCGAGCGTCGCAGCAATCTTTTGTGATTTCTGCTTCTTTAACTAAAAGGCTAAAAACGCTCGCCCAGCAACAAGAAGTCACCCTCTTTATGACGTTATTGGCAGTATTTCAATCCTTGCTATACTGCCAGATCAACCAGGATAACCTCGCTATTGGCTCTCCAATCGCCAATCGCAACCGCCTTGAATTAGAGGAACTGATTGGATTTTTTGTCAATACTTTAGTGCTGCGAATTGACACCGCAGGTAATCCAACTTTCCGCGAACTACTCAGTCGAACACGCGAGGCAGCTTTAGGAGCTTACGCTCACCCGGATCTTCCTTTTGAAAAGCTCGTGGAGGAATTGCAGCCGGAGCGTAATCTCAGCTATAACCCGCTGTTTCAAGTGTGGTTTGTTCTCCAGAATGCGCCCATGCCACCCCTGGAGTTAGCTGGTTTGACCTTGAGCATTCTGGAATTCGATGTCGGTATGTCGAAACACGACTTAAGCCTCACTGTCTGGGAGGTTTCAGAAGGAATTCAAGGCTTATTTAGCTACAAAACCGACTTATTTGAGGCGGCGACCATTGCCCGAATGGTGAGAGGTTTCCAAACCCTCCTCAACCAGGTAGTCATCCAGCCAGATATGAGGATCGACGACTTGGCAAAAATTCTTGCTGAAGCAGAAAGGCAGCACCAAATCGAGCAGCAAAAACAAATTCATCTTTCGGGAATTCAAAAATTAAAAATGGCTAAACGCAAAGTTATGAAAAGTTTAAAATGATGGCTCATATCAAATCTGTTAGCATCGGAATTATTCCTATCTCTCTTCTTTTCATCTGCGTGAATCAGCGTCAATCCATTGTCATCTGCGGTTGCAGAAATTCTCTTTTTTTGACCGCAGATACAGGCAGATTAACACAGATTAACGCAGATGAATTAGATGGATTCCGGTTGCACCATCTGTGATTGTTGACTGTTGACTGAATTTTACTATGCCGATGCTACCGGAATTGATCTCCATCTCTCAGGTTTTTTCGGGAAAAAGGGATAAAATCCTCACCAAAGCAAAAACTATGACAAATACAGAAACAAAGAATCTCAACTCCCAAAAGTTAGGATCAGTTAGGCGCAAAGCCGTCAGCCTGTCCTCAGAGGAATTAGTCAAAACCGCCTACCTCCAGCCCGAAAACCTTCTACCTCTAGTTGTTCAGCCAACCGTAGAAAAATTAAATCTCGCAGGTTGGGCGCAGAACAATCGCTCATCAATTGAAACGCAGTTATGGAAGCACGGAGGAATACTTTTTCGAGGCTTTGAAGTCGGCGGGGTGAATGGTTTCGAGCAGTTTATTCAAACTCTTGCTGGCGACTTGTTGGAATATTCTTTTCGCTCGACTCCGCGTAGCCTGGTGAGCGGAAATATCTACACTTCCACCGAGTATCCTGCCGAGCAATTCATCCCACTACATAATGAAATGGCTTATTCTCGAAATTGGCCACTGAAAATCGCTTTTTTCTGCGTCAAGAAAGCCGAACAGGGAGGAGAAACCCCGATTGCTAACAGCCGCAAAGTGTTTGAAAGCCTGGATTTAAAGATTAGAGAAAAGTTTTCCCAAAAAAAGGTTATGTATGTGCGAAATTACGGCGGTGGCGTAGATTTACCCTGGCAAAATGTCTTCAATACTGATAGCAAAATTGAGGTAGAAGAGTATTGCCAAAAAGCAGGAATTGAGTTAGAATGGAAAAGTGACGATCGCTTGAGAACTAGGCAAATATGTCAAGCTGTCGCTGGGCACCCACAAACGCAGGAAATGGTGTGGTTTAATCAAGCTCACCTCTTTCACATTTCCAATCTCGAACCCGTCGTTCGCAAAGAGCTTTTAACTTCTTTTAAGCAGGAAGATTTACCCCGCAATGCTTATTACGGCGATGGCTCGCCCATTGAAGATTTTATCTTAGACGAAATTCGTCGCTGCTATCAGCAAGAAACAACTGTTTTTCTTTGGAAAGAAGGAGATGTCTTGCTGCTAGATAATATGCTAACCGCCCACGGACGCACCCCATTCTCTGGTTCGCGTCGAGTTGTTGTCGGGATGGCAGAACCGTTTAGCTGTCAAGACATTTAGACCCATGAAAGGAACTGTAGATATGCAAAATGAAACAATCGAAGGGTTTAGACTTTCTCCACAGCAGCGGCGCCTGTGGGGGTTACAGCAAAATAATCCTAAACAGATCTATCGCGTTCGAGGTGCAATTTTAATTACAGGAAACCTCGATCGAGAGATTCTTAAAAGTGCGCTGCAAAATGTCGTGAATCGGCACGAAATCCTGCGTACTAGCTTTCACTGCTTGCCTGGGATGACACTACCCCTGCAAGCGATCGCCAGCACTGGTGAAGTTCCAATCTCGGAACACAATCTGAGCGGTTTGTCTCCCGAAGAACAAGAAGCTAAAATCGCAGCGCTTTTTCAGCAACTAAGTCTGCTTCCTTTTGATTTTGAGCGCGGCCCACTTTGGCATATCTCTTTAGTCACTCTGGCCCAAGACAAGCACCTATTGGTGGCGAACTTCTCTGCCTTAATTGCAGATAGCGTCACCCTGAAAAATTTCACCCGCGAACTCAGTCTTTCCTACTGGGCCTATACGTGCCAAGAAGAACCAGCCGATGAGCCAATGCAATATGCCGATATTGCTGAGTGGCAAAATGAGTTACTCGAATCAGAAGAAACGGCAATCGGTCAAGAATACTGGCGAAAGCTGAACATTGAATCTTTGGATTTATTAACGCTTCCTTGGGAAAAGAAGAATTCAGAAGCGGAATTTGAGCCGCTAGTAGAAAGGGTGGAAATTCGGGGTGATTTGTTGAACAGCCTGGAAGCGATCGCCCCAAAGCACAAAAGCGATATTTCTGCCTTCCTGCTGACTTGCTGGCAAATTCTCATTTCGCGGCTTACCAGAGAGCAAAACCCGATAATCGGCGTAGCGATTGAAGGCAGAAAATATGAAGAATTAGAACACACTCTGGGGCTGCTGTGCAAATACTTACCCCTACAATGCCCAGTGCAAGACGAGTTAAATTTCTCACAAGCGCGGCAGCAAGTTGAGCTTAATCTCAACGAGATGTACAACTGGCAAGAATATTTTAGCTGGGAAGAAATCTTAGAAAACGAAAAAAGCAGCAGCTTTTTGCCCGTCTCCTTTGAGTTCCAAGCAGAGCCTAAAAACAATGGTAATTCAGGCGTTTCATTTTCCCTCGTTCGGCAAGATGCCTGCCTAGAGCCATTCAAACTCAAACTCTCCTGCCTTCGCCTGTGCAATTCCATAAGCGCTGAGTTTCACTATGATTCCGCTTTATTTGCTGCGGCAGATATAAAGCGCTTGTCAGAACACTTTCAGGCGCTCTTAGAAAGCATAGTCAAAAATCCCGAAGTCGCTATCAGTCAGGTAGACATACTGAGCGATCGCGATCGTCACCAGCTTCTCGTCGAGTTCAACCAAACCCAGAAAGATTACCCGAAAAATAAATGCGTTCATCAGCTTTTTGAAGAACAAGCAGAACGCAACCCAGACAGCATTGCCGTCGTCTTTGAAAGTGAAAAAATCACCTACCGAGAACTCAACGATCGCGCCAATCAACTCGCCCATCACCTGCAAAACTTGGGAGTTGAACCAGAGGTCGTTGTTGGCATTTGCCTCGATCGCTCCTTAGAAACAATCCTAGGAATGCTGGGCGTACTCAAAGCCGGTGGCGCCTATTTACCCATCGATCCAACGACCCCAATAGAGCGCAAAGCGCTAATGCTAGAAGACGCTCAGGTGAAGGTTTTGCTCGTACAACAGCGGCTCATCGAAAGCTTGCCGAAAACTCAGGCAAATATTGTTTGCATCGATACAGACATTCCCACTGTTTCTGCATCTTACACCGATCGCGCCTCTTCTGACAATTTAGCTTACGTCATCTATACTTCCGGTTCCACGGGCATCCCCAAAGGAGTCGCGATCGAACACCGGCAACTGCTCAATTACCTGCACAGCATTCAGGAAAAATTAAACCTACCAGCCGATGCCAGTTTTGCTACCGTTTCCACCTTCGCCGCCGACTTAGGAAACACAGCGATTTTCCCCGCCCTTTGTTTCGGCGGTTGCCTGCATATTCTCTCCCAAGAACGCGCCACCGATCCAGAGGCACTGAGTGAATATTTCTGCCGCAATCCCATCGACTGCCTCAAAATAGTTCCCTCTCACCTAGCCGCCCTTTTAAATTCCTCTCAACCCAAGTCAATTTTGCCTGGTAAACGGCTTATTTTAGGAGGCGAATCTGCCAACTGGAGCTTAATTAAAACACTTCGCAAACTTGTTCGCAGTTGCTCAGTATTCAATCACTACGGACCAACAGAAACAACTGTAGGTGTGCTGACTTATCAAGTCGAATTTGATAAAATTGGGTGCGATTTTGACACAGTTCCACTCGGTCTTCCGATTGCCAACACTCAAATTTATATCTTGGATTCTTACTTGCAGTCGGTGCCGATAGGCGTACCTGGTGAACTGTACATCGGCGGTGATAATTTGGCGCGCGGATATCTTAACCGCCCTGAATTAACCGCAGAAAAATTTATTCCCAATCCATTTGACACGCAAGCAAAGACGCGACTGTACAAAACCGGCGACTTGGCTCGCTATTTGCCAGACGGAAACATCGAATTTATCGGGCGAATTGACGGCCAAGTAAAAATTCGCGGTTTCCGCATTGAATTGGGAGAAATTGAGGCGGTGCTGGGGCAACATCCAGATATCGCGCAGGCTGTAGTTGTGGCGCCAGAAGACGAGATGGCACAAAAGCGCCTCGTGGCTTATTTGATTTCCGAGCAGAAACAAGCACCTACCCACAAGGAAATTCGCAATTTTTTAACGTCAAAATTGCCGGAGTACATGGTGCCTTCTGCTTTTGTGATACTCAAAAGTTTTCCTTTAACTTCTAACGGAAAAGTAGACCGACGATTGCTGCCCGCACCTGGCGAAATGCGACCGGAGTTGACAGCAAACTTTGTCGCGCCTCGCACAAATATCGAGGAAGTTTTAGCCGCTATCTGGGCTGAAGTTCTCAAACTTGAAAAAGTCGGCATTTACGACAACTTTTTTGAATTAGGAGGGCATTCCTTATTAGCAACTCAAGTCATTTCCCGAGTGCGCCAAGCATTTCAGGTCGAGTTGCCTTTGCACCGTTTATTTGAGTCGGCCACAGTCGGCGATTTTGCTGTAGCGATCGCGCAAAAGCAAGTCCAACAAACAGACAGTGAAATGCTAGCTCAAGTTTTAGCAGACCTCGATCAACTGTCAGAAGCACAAATTCAGGAAATTCTCGCCCAACAAGGAGTCAGCAAATGAGTGATTTAATCGAACGCATCGCGGCTCTTTCTCCCCAAAAGCGCGAGTTGCTGTTGCAGCGGCTCAACCATAAAAAAGAAAACGTTGCGCTAGAAAAAATTCTGCCTCAAAGTCGAGAGTCTAACACTTTTCCTCTGTCGTTTGCTCAACAGCGGTTGTGGTTTTTTGAGCAACTAACTCCAGGCAACTTTACCTATCACACCCTCGTCGGCGTGCGTTTGACGGGAACACTCGACGCGAGATCTCTCGATCGCAGTCTCAACGAACTTGTCAAGCGTCATGAAGTTTTGCGAACGGCTTTTAAGACAATAAACGGGCAACCCGTTCAGGCGATCGCTTCCAATCTGGAATTGAAAATTTTAGAAAGAGATTTGCGATCGCTTCCTGAAACTGAACGATCTCGCGAAGTTGAACGGTTAATCGCCGCAGAAGCAAAGCTTGCTTTCGACCTGTCACAAGCACCCTTATTGCGTGCCAAATTGCTGCACTTGAGCGATTCAAACTGGGTGCTGCTATTGAGTCAGCACCACATCATTTCCGATGCCTGGTCAATGGGAATATTCATCCAGGAACTCGCCACGTTTTATCAAGCCTTTTGCACTGGCAAACCTTCACCCCTTCCCGAACTGTCGGTACAGTACGCAGACTTTGCAAGTTGGCAGCGCCAGTGGTTGCAGGGAGAAGTTTTAGAGACGCAGCTTGCTTACTGGAAAAAACAGTTAGGAGGCAATCTCTCTGTACTAAATTTGCCAACCGATCGCCCCCGCTCGGCAGTACAAACCTTCCGAGGTGCCGTACATAAATTCACCATTCCCAAGGCAATCGCAGAGGAAATCGCCCAATTAAGCCAGCGGGAAAAAGCTACTTTATTTATGGCCCTACTGGCAGCGTTTAAAACATTGCTCTATCGCTACACCGGGCAAGAGGATATTTTAGTTGGCTCCACCATTGCTAACCGCAACAGACGCGAAATCGAGGAATTAATTGGCTTATTTGCTAACACCTTAGTTTTCCGCACCAATCTATCGAGCAACCCGACTTTTAAAGAGTTACTGGGGATCGTGCGAGAAGTAGCTCTCGGCGCCTATAACCACCAGGATTTGCCCTTCGAGAAACTGGTAGAGATCCTACAACCCGAACGAGATTTAAGTCATAATCCCCTATTTCAGGTATTGTTTTCTCTGCGAAATGTTCCGAGGTCGCAGATGAAATTGCCAGGAGTGACGTTGAGCAGTTTGGAAATAGAACGGAAAACGGCGAGATTTGATTTAGCGCTTGACCTGGAGGAAGGATTAGAGGGTATTGATGGAACGCTTGAGTATAGCCAAGATTTGTTTGACGCTAGCACGGCACGACGGATAGCCGGACATTTTCTAACCTTACTAGAAAGTATAGCTGCTAATCCCGAACAGCGCATTTCAAATTTGCCAATATTGACGAAACCAGAACAGCAGCAACTGCTGTTCGAGTGGAACAATACTCAATCGGAACTTCCGAAAAATCAGTGCGTACACGGCTTATTTGAAGCGCAGACAGAGCGGACGCCGGATGCGATCGCTGTCGTTTTTGACGGGGAGCAGCTAACCTATCGAGAGCTGAATCGGCGAGCAAATCAGCTAGCACATCACCTAAAAAACTTAGGGGTTAAACCGGAAATTCCGGTCGGAATTTTGGTCGATCGCTCCCTAGAAATGGTAGTGGGATTGCTCGGCATTCTCAAGGCTGGCGGCGCTTACGTTCCGCTCGATCCGGCGCATTCCAATGAGCGCTTGAACTTCATGCTAGAAGACGCTGGGGTTGAAATACTGATCGCGCAGTCGCATTTAGGTGAGAAAATTGACCGCGCATTGCATAAAATTTTCCTAGATTCCGACTGGCAGAATATCGCGCCCGAAAGCGAAGAAAATCCATCAAGTGAGGCAACCCCTGACAATCTCGCTTATGTAATCTATACATCAGGCTCCACCGGGAAACCCAAGGGCGTTCAAGTCAACCACCGCAGCGTCGTTCATCTTTTTGCAGCCACTCGCCCTCTATTTAATTTTAGCGATCGCGACGTTTGGACGGTTTTTCACTCTTACGCTTTCGACTTTTCCGTCTGGGAAATTTGGGGAGCACTTCTTCACGGTTGCAAACTAATCGTCGTTCCCCTGTTCGAGACGCAATCGCCAGCCGCATTTTACCAACTGCTGTGCTCCGAGCGAGTCACCATTCTCAATCAAACTCCTTCCGCAATCCGCCAACTGATTGACGCGAAAAAAGCTGCCACTAACTTTCAACAATCGAGCCTCCGCTTAATTGTTTGCGGCGGGGAAGCTTTTCCTACAGAACTCGCTGCTCAATTACTTGAGTGGAACATACCCCTTTGGAACTTTTACGGCCCGACTGAAGCGACTGTCTGGACAGCCATTCATCCCATAAAATTAATTGAATCCGAGCGCCCTTACATTCCAATTGGTCGCCCCCTTCCCAACACCCAGCTTTATATTTTAGACGCCAATTTGCAGCCCGTTCCTGTAGGCGTTTTCGGCGAACTTTATATCGGCGGCGCGGGCTTATCCAGAGGTTATCTAAAGCGCCCCGAACTAAACGCAGAGAAATTTATTCCCAATCCCTTGGCGGAAAATAGAACTGCTTTTTCATTAATCCAGAATGCTTCATCCTTCATCCTTTCAGAACACATCTATAAAACCGGGGACTTAGCTCGCTATCTTCCAGATGGAAACATTGAATTTATGGGGCGCAGCGACCACCAAGTTAAAATTCGCGGATTTCGCATCGAATTAGGCGAGATTGAAGCAGCGATCGGTCAGCACCCAGCCGTGCGGGATACCGTCGTGCTGGTTCGAGAAGACAATCCAGGCGACAAGCGCTTGGTCGCTTATATCGTTTCTAACTCAGCACTCAAAATTCAAGACTCAGAGCTTATTAATGATTTGCGCTGTTACCTGAAACAAAAATTGCCGCAGTACATGATGCCCTCAGCCTTTGTTTTATTGGAGTCGCTGCCTTTAACACCCAATGGAAAAATTGATCGGCGATCGCTAAGAGCACCTGACATCAACCGAGCGGAATTCGAGAGCAATTTTGCCGAACCTCGAACTCCCGACGAGCAATTAATAGCAGAAATTTGGGCTGAAGTTCTCGGTTTAGAGCGAGTTGGAATTCACGATAACTTCTTTGACTTGGGAGGTCATTCATTGCTGGCTACTCAGGCGATTTCTCGCCTGCGAGAAGCTTTTCAAGTTGAAGTGCCCTTGCGCTCTCTTTTTGAATCCCCTACCGTCGCAACTGTGACCGAAAGCCTCTTGCAATATCGCGCCGAGCAAAAACTGAAAGCACCCCCCATCAAGCGGGCGTCAAGGCAGGAAAAATTACCCCTTTCTTTTGCACAACAACGCCTGTGGTTTCTCGACCAATTGCAGCCGGGGAATCCTGGCTATAATATCCCAGCAGCCGTGCGCTTGAAGGGGGCGCTCAATGTAGCGGTTCTAGAGCAAACTTTTCAGGAGATTATCAAGCGACACGAAGCATTGCGGACAACTTTTAATTCAGTGGAAGGACGACCCGCTCAGGTTATTATTTCATCTTTTAATTTCACATTGCCGATCGTAAACTTAAGAGAGTTATCGCAAGGGGAACGAGAAGCCGAGGCAATGCGACTCGCCGCTGAAGAAGCGCGACAGCCTTTTGACCTAACAAAATGGCCGTTACTGCGCGTCACATTGTTACATCTTGACGAGACAGAATACCTGCTGTTACTGACAGTACACCACATCGTAGCTGATGGCTGGTCGATGGGGGTACTCGTGCGGGAAGTGGCGGCGCTTTATGAAGCATTCTGCAGTGGCAAACCTTCTCCCCTACCCGAACTTTCTGTACAGTACGCAGACTATGCTGTTTGGCAAATAAACTGGCTGCAAGGCGAAGTTCTGGAAGCAAAACTCGCTGACTGGAAGCAGCAGTTGGGTCAAATTTTGCCCCCGCTGCAATTGCCAGCAAAACAACCGCGTTCTGCTGTTTCTAGCAATCAAGCTGAGATTCAAGAATTCCAGCTTGATTGGCAAGTTTCAAAAGCGCTAAACGCACTCAGTAGGCAACAAAATGTCACCTTGTTTATGACCTTGTTGGCAGCTCTTCAAACGCTGCTTTATCGCTACACAAATCAAGAAGATATTGTCGTCGGTACTGACCTAGCAAACCGCACACAAGTTGAGACAGAAGCTTTAATTGGTTTCTTTGTCAATATCCTCGTCTTGCGAACCGATATGCGCGGCAATCCTACATTTCGCCAACTGCTCGATCGCGTGCGCGAAGTGACATTAAAAGCTTACACTCACCAAGATTTGCCCTTCGACAAACTGGTAGAAGAACTGCGTCCCGATCGCACCCTGAGTCAGACACCGCTATTTCAAGTTTTATTCGTCATGCAAAATGCGCCTATGCCGGATTTAGAAATGGCGGGTTTAACTTTAATGCCGGTTGCAATTGATAGCGGTACGGCTAAATTTGATTTGGCGCTATTTGTGTCGGAAACAGAGACAGGAATTGTCGGCAGTTGGAAGTATAATTTCGACCTATTTGACAGAGAGACGATCGCTCAAATGTCAAATCGCTTTGAAACCCTCCTCGGCAGCATTGTGGCGCAGCCTGACAGTCGTTTGAACACTTTAGAAATTCTCACAGAAGCCCAGAAACAGAAACAAGCCATGCAAGAACTAAAGCGTGAAAAAAGCAATTTTAGTAAGTTCAAAAGCGTCAAGCCGAAGCCAGTGGCATTGCCGCAAGGCGAATTGATAAAAACGGAGTATCTGCACGCCGACGAACTCTTTCCTTTAGTGGCAAAACCCGCAGTAGCCGATGTCGATCTCGCAGACTGGGCGAAAAATAACCGCGAATTTATAGAGGCAAAATTGCTACAGCATGGAGGGATTCTTTTTCGAGGGTTCATCGGCCCTGTGGTTTCCGCATTCGAGGAGTTTGCACTCTCAATTTGTTCGGAATTATTTGGGGAGTACGGGGATTTGCCACGCGAAGGAGTTAGCCCAAAAGTTTACGGTTCAACTCCTTACCCAGCAGATAAAGCTATCTTATTTCACAGCGAGAGTTCGCACCTGCACCGCTGGCCGATGAAAATCTGGTTTTTCTGCGTTCAGCCAGCGCAACAAGGCGGAGAAACGCCGATAGTTGACTGCCGTAAAATTTACCAGTTGCTAGATCCGAAACTCAGAGAAAAATTTGCCCAAAAGCAAATTATGTACGTTCGTAACTACACAGACGGACTCGATGTAAGCTGGAAAGATTTTTTCAAAACGGAAGACAAATTCGTGGTAGAGGAATACTGCCGGCAAGCCGGGATGGAATTTGAGTGGAAAGCAGGAAATAATTTGAGAACTCGCAAAATTCGGCCCGCAATTGCCAAGCACCCAATAACCAAAGAGATGGTATTTTTCAATCAACTTCCCTTGCACCACATTTCCTGCTTAGATGCCGCAACCCGCGCTTCCTTGCTCTCTGTTTTTGGAGAAGAGAACCTCCCCCGCAATGTTTATTACGGTGACGGCACTCCTATTGAAGACTCAGTAATGGAAGAAATTCAGGCAGTGTACGCGCAAGCTGCTGTTAGTTTTCCCTGGCAAGCAGGAGACATCTTAATGCTAGATAATATGCTTGTCGCTCACAGTCGCAATCCATTTATCGGTTCGCGAAAAGTTGTTGTAGCAATGGGCGAAATGATTCCTGAATCAGAGATTTAA
>NZ_JANMZH010000742.1:0-4130 GCF_031383065.1 Microcoleus sp. OTE_8_concoct_300
GTGACAAGCAAATTGTAGTTCTGCTACTGCCCATTCTGCCGTCCTAGTTCCTCACTCGCCTCTGGTGCCATAATTTACTGATTAATTGAGTCGATTCCTGGTTGTCAATCCTACTCCGGCCGGAGTGATCGCCGGAGGTCGGTCCGGCCGGGGCCGGAGCGCCTTTGTTAAGAAAGATGTGAGTAAGGCATAGCTTAAGAAGGGGGGGACTGGAAGCACTCAAAGTCCCCCGACTATCAGGGGGATTTAGGGGGATCTAGACTCAGATAAAAACGAGATTTAGATGGATTGCAATCTTAAGTGTAAGCCTCCATTGGCAAACAAGAACAGACAAAATTACGATCGCCAAACGCATTATCTACCCGGCCCACCGCCGGCCAAAACTTATGTTCGCGAGTCCAAGGTACCGGATAAGCCGCTTGCGCGCGAGTATAAGGACGATTCCACTCATCAACCATCAGAGATTCTGCGGTGTGCGGCGCATTTTTCAAGACGTTATTTTGCGCATCAACATTACCTTTTTCAATCTCCGCAATTTCTGCTCGAATCGCAATCATCGCATCGCAAAAACGGTCTAATTCCTGCTTCGATTCGCTTTCCGTCGGTTCCACCATTACCGTACCAGCAACTGGCCAAGAAACCGTCGGCGCGTGATAGCCGTAATCCATCAACCGTTTAGCGATATCTTCGACTTCAATAGCCGCAGATTTTTTGAGCGATCGCAAATCCAGAATACACTCGTGCGCCACTAAACCAGCTTTCCCTTTGTACAAAACCGGATAATAAGATTCTAACCGATGCGCCATGTAATTAGCATTAAGAATTGCTACTTTTGTCGCCTCAGTTAAACCCACTCCTCCCATCATCCGAATGTACATCCAAGAAATAGTCAAAATGCTAGCACTTCCCCAAGGCGCTGCGGAAACAGCACCAACTGATTTTTGTTGACTGTTAACTGTTGACTGTTGACTCTTAACTGTTGACTGTTGACTGTTAAGAATAGAATGACTGGGCAAAAATTCTACCAAATGAGACATTACCCCAATCGGCCCCATTCCCGGGCCGCCGCCGCCGTGGGGAATACAGAACGTTTTGTGCAAATTCAAGTGACAAACATCAGCACCAAAATCACCGGGGCGGCACAAACCAACTTGAGCATTCATATTTGCGCCGTCCATATAAACTTGTCCGCCACAGTTGTGGACAACGTCGCAAATTTCTTTAATTTCTTCCTCAAAAACGCCGTGCGTAGATGGATAGGTCACCATCAAAGCCGCCAGTTCTTTTTTGTGTTTCTCTGCTTTTTTCTGTAAATCTGCGACATCAATATTGCCCTGGGAATCGCACTCTACAGCAACTACTTTCATCCCCGCCATCACTGCGCTAGCCGGATTTGTACCGTGGGCTGACTGGGGAATCAAACAGATATTTCGGTGAGATTCACCTCGGTGTTCGTGGTATTGGCGAATAACTAACAAGCCCGCGTATTCGCCTTGGGAACCAGCGTTTGGCTGCAAAGAAATTCCCGCAAAACCTGTGATTTCTGCCAGCCACTGTTCTAGTTGCACGAACATCTTTTGATAGCCGCGAGTTTGATCGGGGGGTGCAAAAGGATGTATCTTGCCAAATTCCGCCCAAGTCACCGGCATCATCTCTGCTGTTGCATTCAATTTCATTGTGCAAGAACCCAAGGGAATCATCGATGTATTTAGCGATAAGTCCTTGGCTTCTAAACGGTGCAAATAACGCAAAAGTTCAGTTTCTGAATGGTAGCTGTTGAAAACTGGATGGGCGAGATAGCTGCTGGTGCGATCGCAAAAATCTGGTAAGGTCAAATATGAACTCAATGCGTCTGCATCCAGCGGAATGTTGAGAACATTCTGCCCGTCGGCCCTGATATAATCCTTATCCTGTGCAAAAATTTTCCACAACTCTTGCACATCTTCAGCGGTGACAGTTTCATCTAAAGTGATTCCCACTGTCGAATCATCAAAAACTCGGAGATTAATTTGGCGCTCTTTAGCAGCTTCTAGAAGTTCTGACAGCGGTTTGTCTCCCAATTCTACCCGCAAAGTATCGAAGAAAGGTTGAGAACCAATTTTGTATCCGAAACTTCTTAAACCGGATGCCAAAAGTGCTGTTAAACTCCGTACTTTCTCAGCAATGTCTTTCAGTCCAGACGGGCCGTGATAAACAGCATACATACTCGCCATCACTGCCAGCAAAACTTGAGCAGTACAAATATTGCTGGTTGCTTTTTCGCGGCGGATGTGCTGTTCGCGAGTTTGCAAGGCTAAACGTAAAGCAGATTTGCCGTTGGCATCTTTAGAAACGCCGACGATTCTCCCGGGAACTTGCCGTTTAAACTCTTCTCGCGTGGCGAAATAGGCGGCGTGGGGCCCTCCGAATCCCATCGGCACTCCGAAGCGCTGAGTGCTTCCTACGGCTATATCCGCGCCGAATTCGCCGGGGGGTGTGAGCAAGCAAAGGCTCAATATGTCGGCGGCTACTGTGACTAATGCGCCGATTTCGTGTGCCGATCGAATAAAATCCGTATAGTCGTAAATTGCGCCGTCTGTGGCGGGGTATTGCAGGAGAGCGCCGAAGATTGTACGATCGAACTCAAAGCTTTGATGGTCGCCGACAATTACCTCAATTCCCAACGGCTTAGCGCGAGTTTGCACCACTTCCACAGTTTGAGGGTGGCAATCTTGGGAAACAAAAAACGCTTTTGCCTGATTTTTGCTGGCGCCGTAACTCACCGCCATCGCTTCCGCCGCCGCTGTCCCTTCATCCAGCAAAGAAGCGTTGGCAATTTCCAAACCCGTCAGGTCAATTATCATGGTTTGGAAGTTCAGTAAAGCTTCCAATCGCCCTTGAGCTATTTCGGCTTGGTAGGGAGTGTAAGCTGTATACCAGCCGGGATTTTCTAGGATATTCCGCTGGATGACGGGGGGAGTTATGCAGTCGTGATATCCAGTGCCGATGTACGATCGAAATACCTGATTTTTTGCAGCAATTTCTTTCAATTGTGCCAAAGCGCTGTACTCGCTTTGCGGTTCGGGAAGTTGTAGGGCTCCAGGAATGCGAATCGCCGCAGGAACCGTTTTGTCAATCAACTCATCAAGGCTAGAAATCCCCAAAACATCGAGCATTTGCTGGATTTCGCTAGGTGTCGGGCCAATGTGCCGGGCCGCAAAACCATCGATGGGGGAAAGGTTTTGCTGCTGGTTGGGTTCAATTTGAGGGCTGTAGAGTACCAAGGCTGATTCTCCTGAATTGAGTTTTCTTCTTTGTTTGTAACATTTTGCTAAGAAAATCAGGAAGATTTTCTGCCTCTATCAAAGTCCGACAGTCCGACAGGGGTTGAAACCCCTGTCTCATAGCTAAAGTCGTCGGTCGCCGACTGTAGATTAAGGCGCACATATCGCAACTCCCGGCGCAACTGGTTAGTATTTCAGTCGTCTTTAGACGACTTGTGCTATTAGCCAGGGGTTGAAACCCCTGGCGGATTGTGGAGGAATCAACGAGCCCTATGGCCAAATTCCCACTCAAAACTCCCAACTCAAAACTACTCGCCTTCCACCATTTGGCGATACTTCTCGGCGGATAAAGCATCATCGAGTTCGCTGGGATTGTCAACGCGGACTTTCAGCAGCCACCCAGCGCCATAGGGGTCGTCGGCCAAATCTTCGGGAGACTCTACAATCTGATCGTTGCGCTCTACAACTGTACCGGTAACTGGTGTGTATAAGGTTTCAACGGCTTTCACTGACTCGATTGTACCGAAACTTTGGTCCTTTTCCAGCGTGGCACCGACTTCTAGCAAATCTATAAACACGATCTCACCGAGTTGGTTAAGTGCATAGGTAGTAATGCCTATCGTGGCAAGGTCACCTTCGAGTCGGATGTATTCGTGGCTGTCTAGGTATTTCAAGTCATCGGGGTATGTTAGTGCCATGTCTTTTCTCGCAATAAACAAAGTATCAATTGACACTCCCCAGCTATCAGGCGTGGGGATTCTTGGTTCTGGCGACATACCTTAAAACTATCTATCCTTGCGGCAGTTCTTAGACCAAATATCCGTTCAAATGAACCAAATATTGAGCCTAATTTAGTTAGTCCCAGAG
>NZ_JANMZH010000073.1:0-18400 GCF_031383065.1 Microcoleus sp. OTE_8_concoct_300
TTGAGATTCTGTGGCGGTTTATTAAATATGAATGGATCGAAATAAATGCCTATTCTAGCTGGCCAGCTCTTGTTTCATCTGTGGAAAAAATACTTAAAGAATTTGGAGAAAATTATGTAATTAATTTTGCTTAACTACTTAAAAGAATAAATTTGTTGTGGAACGGGCCGAAGAGCCCGTTCATAAAAGAATAAATTTGTTGTGGAACGGGCCGAAGAGCCCGTTCATAAAAGCCTGATTTAAAATGGTAAAATATCTCAGTTTTAATGCTTTGTGCGATCGCAGTATAAATATCTGCCAATGTTTATGCCTCTTCCTGTTCTCTAATTGCTATTTCAATCTCATCAGGATATGCCTCAGCATAAGCCCAAGCATTCGCCAAATCTGCGGCACGCAGAGTCGGATAGTCTTCTAGGAGTTCAGCTTCAGAAATACCTAAACGGCGAGCATTCACCAGCACCCAAACAGGAATTCGCGTTTCTCTGATGCAAGCATCGCCGCCGCACACGCCGGGAGTCTTTTGAATTCCCGACCAAAATTTTCTTAAACTTTGGGCTAGTAATTCTATAGCTTGAGCCTTCTCTTCGGGAGTTAAAGCCAAGAGTTGCGGTTGCAATTCTTTCAGTGTCATCTTTGCAGTTATTGAGTTCATAAATATTAACTTCTGTTGCCATACAGGTATTCTAGCACTGGCTAAATCCAAACTTTTATTCCACAGGCTTCACATCGTGAAACCGAGTATAATCAACCACCCGCCCTCCCGTCGGCGGTTTCAAAATAATATCTACAAACCGCATATTCCACAGGATTTCAGACGCCACAAAAGAATGTCGCGCGTGAATAGTTTGCGAAACAGTTTCGTCAAGTCCTGTTAACGTAATTACAATTTCCGCTTGCTGTTCCATCAAGTCTTTCGCAGTAAGTTGGTACAAAGGACTGCTCTCGTCAATTGCGTGCATAACCGTCCAAGTTAATGCAAAAATCGGAGAGTGACTCCGCACCAATTGCAAATCGTAAAAACGCCGCATAAATTCTCCTTCGGATGTTACCTCGTCGCGGATCAAAGTAGCTCGCTGCTGCGCTTCTAAAATTTGGTTGAAACGCTGATTTCCCGTGCGGTACATCAAAGTTGGAACGCCGTTGAAAGGAGCGATCACAGCTACGCGGCTGAAGATAACTCTAGCTGTTGGTCGGGAAAATCTAGCAAAAGCCAGTCCCGTCACCATCGCGACTCCCCACAAACCAAAAAGTGCTTGGATCGCGACTATTGTATTAGCGTAATCCGTGCGCGGATACATAGCGCCGTAGCCAATTGTCGCCATTGTTTGCACGCTGAAATAAAAGGCATCTTGGAAAGAACCCGGCCGTGCGTTAGCAATGCAATCTCCTCCCGCCAAGTAAGCTAAGGCAAATAAAGAATTCGTGATTGTATAGGAGAGACAAATGAGCAGGAAAAATTGCGGCCAAGAAAGAATTAGCAGCCTGTGGTAGAGGTCGGCAAAATGCAGGCGAGGTACTCCCAACTTGACAATATTTAAGGGGAATTGTCCTTTGCGGCTGACTAAACGAGCTTGTGGCTGGCGGTTGCGGTGAATTTTCATTGCGATTTGTAACTGTGGCTGTTTCAATTTGTAACTATTGCTTTGAGCGGGAAAACTTATCCTTTAGACTGATGTCTGATTCCAAAAATTCGGATAAAAGCGGAGTTTAGAAATGGTTGAGCTTAACTGGCATGACTATCTCGTTATGGTTTCTTTTGTGGCTTCTATTGCGGGTCTAGTCCTGCTGGGTGATAATCGCAACTCGCAGCCAACGGACGATCGCACTTTGAGCGAAGAAATCCTAATCAAGATGAGCTTTACTTACTGGACAGTCTACTGCATCTCTGTTTTCGGGCTGAAACTTCACCTCCCAGAGGATAGCTGGTTATTGCTCAGTTTGAAGCTGACTACGGTTCTTTCTTACTTATTGACTGCTTCTAGCATACTCAGCCTGCCGCTGCAACGCATGGCTGTCCGACAAGTTGAAGATTAAAAAAAAGGTGTTTGTAGTGAGGGCTTCAGTTCTTTTTATCGGGGAGAAGAAGGACTAAAGTCCTGACTGCAAAGCTATTTGAGTAATATTACCGGGCAATAAGCTCACAGCTAGCTGCGAGCTTGTTTAATTGTTTATTATGTAACGGATGCAGACTAAGGCGCTCAAAATGGCTGCGGTCGATCGCACTCGCACTTGAAATTGCCATTCTCTTGCTGCTTTCCCTTAGCGGAGGCAATCTCAGAAAATATCCTCATGCTGCCGGTAATCACGCCTTGGGTACTTCGCAGCGGTACACTCGTCCTTAAAGCCGATCGAGTATCCGTTGGCGAAGCGGGCGCGTTAGCGAATAGCATGAGGTGAAGTTATTGAGCCACACTGTATGCGATAGCAGAGCGTGTAGGAGTATGTCAAGAACTTAGTTTCTCAGGATTTAAAGCCTTTAGAGCTTTTCTTTTTCTCCTGCGGTTTGGACTTTGACTTATTAACTTCGCCTAAAGCTTCCTGAAATAAGTTGTGCAGGTGCACGGGAACGCTGGCAATTTCCGGGAGTTCGGGTTCTAAGGGTTTTTTAAACTCTTGCAGCAGGGCATCTAAATCGCGATCGAGCTGAAAATTAGTCCGCTGCAATACAGTTTGCAAAATTTGTTCTAATTTCGCTGGATTAACTTTAGCTAACCGTTGCCAAATCCCGGCATTAATTGCAGGATCTTCTAGATAGTTACGCACCAGCTTCTCGTAACCGGGAACGGTTGAAAAGTCTTCTGCTGCTAGCATTTCGGTAAATTGAGCGTAAGTAGACAAAAAGGTTTGTCCCCAGCGAGGATGAGAAAGTGCTGTCACCTGTTCGGCTTTCTTGAAGCGATCGGGCAATTCCACTTTCGGCATTACCATTTTTGAACTAGGGCTGTCGAGCATTACCTCAACTGCTTTAACATCGGCACCTGATGCCGCGATGGCGGCTGCTTTGACTTCTTCTGGATCGACTCCGGCATCTTCAACGAGATCCGCCAGAGATTTACTTTCATCCATGCCGATATCAGCTAGGCGTTTTTTAGTGATGAATTCCTGAAATTGGGCCAACTGTTTATTCAGGTGATATCCCGATAGCGTCAATTCCTCAGTGCCAAAAAATTCGGTAAAATCTTCGTGGTAGTGTTCTACCGACTGCCAAGCTTGCTCTAACAATTCCGGCGCATCGCTGTACAGGTTGTGTTTGTGATTTTGCTTGAAATTGCCGATCGCCACCGCCAACTTCGGCTTACCCAATTTCCCCATCAGGATGGGAGAGCTCGAAAGTATCCACCAGTCATCGGTGAGGGGAGCAATCCGAGCCCGCAAGATTTCTCCTAACTTAAAGCGAGACATTTCTGCAAGCAAATTAGGACTGTTGGGCTTGACAATGTAATGCTTTGCCGTCAGCCAGTTCATCAGTTCAAACCTGTCAGGGAAAAGTTGAGTGATTTCAAATAAGCCTGTGAAGCTTCTGTGCCGCCAACTTTCCAGCAAGCTGTGATCGTTATGGGTTAAATCCGGCTGACTTTCGACAAATAGGTCGATCGGCGTTTTGTCTCCGACTTTACCTTCGACTGTAAAACTGTCAATCACTTGATTTTGCTGAGCAATGTCGTAGCGCTCGCCGGTCGATCGAGCTGCAGCATAAGCTTCCAAAGCTACCGCCAACTCTCCCTCAGCATCCAGCACAAAGTCAATTAAATTTTGCTTGAGTGTCCAAGCTCTTTCCAACATTTCATCCACAAGTAATACCAATTTTGAATGAGAGGATTTAGATTAACAATTATCGGACTTGAAGCCACCGACGCTTTACGATCCGGCGGAGATTGAATAAAGCGCATCGCGAACTTTGACAAAAATATGCGATCGCTCCCTCAGTCCTGAATTAGTTTAATTTTAAGGCCAATAGTCAAAAAAAAATATCAATTTTAAACCCGAGCATCCCTCGGTCGTGTAAAAAGCGTTTTTTAGGAGTGCGAAGGTCCCGAAAAGCTTTGCCTATACATCTGGCTTCGTGCTCTGTCAGCGAACACTGCTGTGAAAGAAAAATCTTGCTGAAAAAGGCGATTTCAACTTATAGCAGAAGTCCGATGGAAGTCGGAAGAAGGAAGAAGGAAGAAGCAGTAATACCAATGGTTTCAGCGATTAAGAATGTCCTAACCGTCTTGGCGGTTGCTATAACCTAAAAATACCCCTCTCCGATGTAGAGAGGGGCTCAAAATCCCCAAAAACTTCGCTAATCTCGCGTTGAAAACTGTGCAACCTATCAACAACAGTCCAAGACGCAGCAACCGGGTTTTTTTATCAAAACACTTCCCTGCATTCCGGGACCCGGGTAAAAAACCCGGAACGCTTGATTTGGTGGGCGTCCAAGACTGAAAAATACTTGCTATTGCCCTTAGCGGCCGTCTTTGTCAATGTCGCCGGGTACAGCGCGTTCCACCCGATCCCAAGCGTCGCGCGTGGCGTGCTTAGCTTTTTCCCAACTCACATTAGACTTACCGCGATTTGTTTCGTAGTCGCGCTGCAAATCGTCTTCGATCTCGTTGAAGTTCTTACCAGTACCGCCATAGCGGGTGTATCCCTCATAACCAGTGCGGTATGCAGGCTGATAGTCTTCGTAAGTCACGCTCGTGTCGGCGTAAGGACGGGAACTGTAGTTGCTTTGCCAGTAAGCATCTTCTACCGTAGGGTCGATCGCCTCGGCCACACCTTTGCCCACCAAACCGCCACTAAACGCACCGACAACAGCGCCTACAACTGCTCCCACAGGTCCGCCCACCGCACCGCCGATCGCAGCACCCGCAGCACCCGCACTCGCCGCACCAATACCCGTTCCTACTGGATGAGCCCCTTTTTCCCCGGAAAGCGGGTCGAGGTTAGCATCAGGTTCATGTACCGTTTTTTTGTCATCGCTCATGATATTTTTTTCCTTTTATCTAACTGTAACTATTATTAAATTTACCTTTTAAATTCCTCTTTATTCATCTTCCTTGAGGATGAATCTGCTAGCTTAAAAAGAAGCGGGATGACAAAACCTTTGTCATCCCCAAAAGTGCTTTGGCACCGTACTCTAACGCGGTAAGGTGCGCCGGGCGGCGCACCCTACATAATTAGGTTCAAGCGAGTCCTGAGATCTGCTCAATTGTGTACTCACGGCAGCTCAGGATTTACCACCAACTTAAGTTAGATATAAATTTGTAGATTTAGTCCTTGCCCGTGACCTGTTCGATCAGCTTTTCAGCTTTTTTAACTATGCTGTCTTGCGGGTTTTCTGCCTTGTACTCCTGTAAGCTTTCGTCGTAAGATTTCTCGACCTTTGCAGGATCTTGAGCGGTTTTGACTATTTTTTCGTAAGCTGCTTGGGGATTCAGATCCTCGAAACTTTTTGCGGGGTCAGTAATTTGAGCTTCTGGCGGCGCCTCAGTCCTATCTTGACCTGCGTAAGCAGCCTGACTGGGTACTACCGCTAGACCTGCCATAACAATGAAAGCCAGCGTACAGACCAGCAAAATGCTTTGGCTCAATGTTTTTCCGAGAGCTTTTAAAACCCGCTTCATATCAACTTCTCCTCGTATTTTTTCGCAAAAATTATGGTATTTGTCGCCCCTTCACTGCGATCGCACATTTCAAATTTTAGCGATCGGGAGAACTTGTGTGGCAAGTGCTGCGCCCACATACAGCAAAAAGGGATATTTACCGTCTTGTGAAGTATATTAAACGCCTGCTCGTTAAGTTTACTTCTACCAAAAGATAGATTAGTGAGACAAGGGGAACTCCTATCGTGTGAGGCGTGCTTGCGATTGATGCGAGGAACCGTATCTAGGGGTTATCTCATCAATTGCGAACCCCCTTGACTCTTCTCTTCCTCCGCGTCATAAGCGTGGGCGCGGTTCGTTTTAAAAAGCCCACTCACCAAACATTTTAAATTGCTATAAACACCGTAAATAACTACAAAAAAACCTGATCTATGTTGAGGTTGCGGTTCTGCATAGCTCCTTCAAATAGCTCAGTAGAAAGAGCTTGTTCTACCGACCAAACCCCTGGTTTTTCCAGTTTGCCTTCTAACATTAATTGAGCTATGCTGCCAGTACCGATGCCAGTAGCGGCGGCAGCATTGGGGTGTATCGCTGTCGAGCAAACTTTAGTGGGTTGACCGTTTTTGAGACCGGTCACTTGCGATCGCACTGCTACACCAACCCCACTAAAACTATTAGTAACACTGGTCATCCCGTAACTGACGTAGGAGAGAAATTCAATAACTCCGTTATTTTTGAGCCAGCTAGCCGGCCAATATTTGGCCACAAACCAGGTAAGGTGATTGTAAAGGTCGGGAGACGTACCGAATTTAGTCACAACTGATTTGACGGGGAAAGTTTCGGGCAAAGTGATTGCTTCGGGCATATCGAACCAGTAAACCCCTGTTTTGCCGTAGGGTGCGGGAAATTCAATTGTTTCGCGCTTGCTGTAGGGTTTTACTTGCTGCCACTTGCGATCGACCCAAACCTCAAAAGGGGTTTGCAAGCCTAAAAAAGTAGTTCTCATGACGGTAACGCCAGCACCGCCCGAACCTCCGACAACATAACTCAAATGGATGTGTTCTGCTTCATCTAATTGTTCCACATCTCGGCGTACCATGCTGTTAGACACGCCGGGGAAAATGCCCGTATTAATAATAGCAGTAATCCCAGCATTTTTAGCAGTTTCGCGCAATTCTAAAGCTCGGCGAGTAAAACTGCGGCTGTCGCTGACATCAGTATAATTAACACCTGCTTCTATGCAAGTTTTCAGTACACTAGCATCTCGGTAGTGAAAAGGCCCGGCACAGTGAACGACGAGGTTAGAGGATGAAACCGCTTTGTGCAGCGCTGCACTGTCTGCTAAATCTAAAGCTTGATACTGCACCCTATCCGGCGGCAATCCAGGGCTAATAGAGCCTTCTGGGTTGCGCCCAGTAAGAGTAATTTCTGCGTCGGTATGGGTAACAAGGTCTTGGGCAACACTGCTGCCAATTCGTCCTCGGCCCCCGACAATCAAAACTCGGTTTGCCATCGCTCAAAAAAGGGTAACGCTAATCTGAGTTTCTATATTTTCGTGCATAATTTCCATCTGCACAAAGGATGAATTTGCAGTAATATTAGGCATCCGCAGGCGAGATCCCGGGCATCCGCAGGCGAGCCCGGACCCAGCAATTCTCCCATACAACCATGCCCTACAGTGAGTTCAACAGTATTGTCCCAGTCAAACAAGCCTTTGGTTTAACAACTGTCTGGTTAACAAAGCGAGTTTTAAAAGATTAAGAATTTTCCCGTTATGCTACAATAAAATTCAGTCGAACGCGCTAGGTTTGAGGATGCCTCAATGGGCGATCGGCATTTTACTTATTATTTTTAGTATTTAAACACTATGGCAAAACAGAAACATGACTTCTGAAGGCAACGTCGCTGACACGGGGATTTTAAAAGAAGCTCAGCAACTCATGCAAGATGGGTCAGTAGCATCAATGGGTGAAGCGCTGAAAATACTTATGGAAAATGCTGAGCGCAATGATGACAAAGTTAAAATTCAGAAAATAAAAACAACTCAAAAAGCTAAAAGAAAGCGTCGCAGTCGCCACCGATAAAAAGATTAAATTAGAGCAGGTTAAAATTATGAACAAGCAAAGTATTGAACTGCTTCTGGATGATTGCGATTCAGACGAACCAACTAGGCAAGCCGGAGCAATTCTCGATCTAGTTGATGCAGAAGTTTATGAGGCTGCACCGAAAATAGTGAGGTTGCTGAAGTCACCAGATGCAGCTATCCGATTCACCGCAGCAGAAGCATTGGGTTATCTGGGAAGCGAGGAAGTAGAGACAGTTGGCCCTGCATTAATGGACTTGCTGGACGACGAAGAAGAACTGGTGAGGTCTGAAGCGGTGGAGGCTCTTGGAGATATTGATTATACCCCAGCAGTTGAATCTATAGAATATTTGCTGAGAAAAGATCCTTCAGCGCTAGTTCGCGCATCAGCAGCAGAAACTCTCGGGTATTTAGGAAAATCTCAAGCCATAAACACTCTCGAACTTTCACTGCTCGATACTAATGAGGATGAAGCTGTTAGATGTTATGCTGCTAACTCGATCGCGCTTTTAGGTACGTCGCAGCTATTGCCAAAACTTGAAGAGTATCTAAAATTAGAGCTTCCTTTATCAGTAAAAGCTGAATTGCTGGGAGCGAGGTACTGGTTGGGCGCGAAAGAAGATATCGCGAAGCTAGTGAATTTGTTGGATAAGGCTGATGAAGATTTTGCTCAGCACATTTTGAATATTTTAACAGATTTGACCGAACGGGAGGAGCAGCCAACATTGGCGAAAGATGCACCGGATTTAGAAAGGGTACTGAGGGCGATCGCAAATCGTTTTCCCTTCACAGGGAATCAACCAGAAAAAATTCTCGCACTCACAGACTGATAAATCAATACAAACAAACGCAGATGTGATTCATCTGCGTTTATCTGCGTTCATCTGCGGTTGCTAAAAATCTTACTTCTCATTACTCCGAAATACCGACTTACCCTTCGCTTTCAGAGAATTAGCCGCATCTGCCAAAGTCTGCGCGAAAGGCTGCTGCGAGTGCATGAAAACGCGAGCTGTATTGCGTCCCGGCATCCCCGAAATCGAGCCGCCCGGATGGGTACCCGCCCCCGTGAGGAACAAACCCTCGATCGGCGTTTTGTAATTTGCCAACTCCGGTAAAGGACGGAAAAATATCATCTGATCCAGCGTCATATCAACGTGATAATAATTTCCCTTCAAAGCCCCCAAACGCTCTCCCAATTCCGCCGGACTTTCCACGTGGCGGCCGATAATTGACTTCTTGATATTTGGTGCATATTCTGCTAATTTATCGATGCAGCGATCGGCAACTTTGTTTTTGAGCTCATCCGTCCAACCCGTACCGTGCTGGCCAGTTCCTTCAGCATTTTCGATCATGTAAGGAGCAAAAAATTCAATCCAAGCCGTATGATGTCCGGGGGGAGCCATTGACGGGTCTCGTACCGTCGGAAACACTACATACATCGATGGGTCAGAGTCGGGGATTCTGCCGATTGAAGGCTCGCTGTGAGAAATTTCAACGTGTCTCACCGAGTCTGCAATTAAAACCGACCCGATTAAAAATTCGTCCCGATGATTCCAGCGATCGAATCTAGGCGCTTCACTGAGAGCTAAGTCTATTTTGAGAATAGTCTCGTTGTTGTTAACAATTTTGCGCTCCAATCTTTGCCGCAAATCTGGGTCAGCACTGTCAACATCGCTCGAGTCCATTAAGTGCAGAAACAAGCGCTTAGCATCAATATTAGAAATGACACCTTTTGTAGCACGGTATTCCGTGCCGTTGGCAACTCGAACTCCCACAGCGCGACCGTCATCCACTAATATTTTCTCGACGTGCTGGTCGGTAAGTACCACACCCGAGTAACTTTTCACTACACTAAGCAGCGCTTGCACTAATGCACCCGTCCCTCCGCGCGGTCTTGCCATGCCGGGATTGTGCCTCATTGCCAGCATAATTGCGCCTACAGCCAGGGTTTTTTGCGAAGGAGGTGCGCCGAGTTCTGCGGCTAATCTTGCTAGGGGTGCTTTGATAAATTCCTCGTCAAACCACTCGTTGAGAAGGTCTTCAGCGCTGGTGAGCATCGTGCGAATAAAGTCCAGCGTTTTGTCGGGGGAACCGATCACTGACAATAAATCTTTGATCTTTGAAATATCGTAGTTGCCCAGAATATCTATGAGGGATTTTGGTGGCGCATTAAACATCGGAACCATTGCACCTAAAGCCCGCTGCCAAAAGTCTGTATATTCGGCATATTTTTTAGCATCGCGCTCGTTGTAGCGGGCAATTTCAGCACAAGTTTTTTCTACAGATTTGTGCGCTAAGAAATATTTGCCGTCGGGATGCGGACAAAAGGCAACTGGATCGCAGAAAAGATATTCTAAACCGTGTTTTTCCAGTTCTAATTCTTCTACAACTGGCCCTAAATGGATAAATTCGTGGTCGATCGCGCACATATTGAATTTAAAATCGGGCAATTCGGGAATCGCAGCTTCAGTAGTTGCCGCGCCGCCGGGAACCGAACGTTTTTCTAACAACAGGACGGTATATCCCGCTTTGAGGAGATAAGAGGCACAGACCAGTCCGTTGTGACCTGCTCCTATGATAATTACGTCATACGTTTGCATAGATGAAGCTCTGGGGATAGGATATTTTGCTCATTTTACAAATGTTAACAACTTGGCAGTCTCTACCAAGAGAAATAGATTGATTTTCCAGCAGCAGTTTTAGGATCTTACAAAAGATGGAGCTTCGATGCAATTCAAATGTGCGATCGCCCTTATTGCTTCTATAATTTTTGTCGATAACAGGAATTAAATCGTGTCTTAAGAGATCGATCGCCATAAGTGGGTTTGTAGTGAGGACTTTAGTCCTGGAGAAGCTGCGCACTAAAGTCCTCACTACAAACAGAATTTCAAACAATCTTAATTATTGGCAACAACCGCCAGATAGACTCTTGTTTTATAAACTAAAGAAACCAAGCCTCGATCGTCGCAGTGAGTTTCATAAAGTTCGGTCAAATCCGAGATGATTTTCTCCCAAGCCGGACCAGATTGCGGAATGTAAGAGGCACTTTTTGCTCGCCCGATTAACCCTGCTATATCTACATCTTGCCTGTTAGCAAGATCGCAGCGTCTGACATCGGTAAAATGCGAACTAGCGAGCAAAGCGTCGATCGAGCGCTCGGGGTTTTCTGCTGGATCGTTTTGAGAACCTGTCTTGGTAATTTGAGTGTAACCTAGCGTTACTGGTTCGGAGCAATCGCGCAGGTTCCAAACTACAGCCAACCGGCCCCGCGGCTTGAGAATTCGCCGAAATTCTGGTAAAGTTAACACCGGGTTGAACCAGTGAAAAGACTGGAAACAAGTTACTAAATCGATCGATGTGTCGGGCAAATTAGTAGCTTCCGAAGTTCCTGCTCTAAACTCTACCAAAGCGTGAGGAGCGGCCGCTTCTCTCATTTCAGCATTCGGTTCAATTGCCAATACCCGAACGCCTCTTTGGGCCAGCAAACGCGAAGAAATCCCCGTACCCGCACCGAGATCCGCTGCTGTTAACTGCGAAGGTTCTCCAAGTCCATCTAAAATCGCATCAATTGCCGCAGCCGGATAACTCGGCCGGTATTTGACATAATCGGAGGCGCGATCGGAAAATCGGCCTAGCGGATCCATCTCATACAGTGGCGGTTTGGAGTTATGAGTCATTAGTTATGAGTTATGAGTTATGAGTCATCAGTCATTAGTTATTAGCTATTAGTCAACTGTTATATACGATCGCACAGTGGCAGGATGAAGCATTCTGATATCAAGCCTGAAATAAATTTCAGAGATGAGGGACGGACGCAGTGAAATTTACGGAACGCTTCGATGAAATGTTCGTCGGTTACTTGTGCGGGATCTAAACCAAGTTTCGACAATACTTTGTCGTTTTTTCTACTTCTGAGGCCGGCGCGGCAAACCATCCGAGAAACCGGGTTTCTGCGACAATTTACGCCTCCTCACCAGATTGTCTCAAGAAACCCGGTTTATGAACCCGCCCCCACGACATCAAAAACCAGTTTCTCAGTTGTAGCGCATCGCCCGCCATCAGAAACACTATCAACTATCAACTGTCAACTGACTAATTACTTTAGTTCCTGCAATGCCGCCTCAGCTTTTTGGGCACCATCATTGTTGCCTTGCTGGCGGTAAGTGTCGAGGGCTTGTTGAAAAGCTTCAATTGCTTCGGATTTGCGATCGCGCGCTTTCAGTGCCTTACCCATATTGTAATAAGCTTCTGCCCGGTTTCCATCGAGCTCAATCACTCGCCTAAAAGTGGTAATCGCTCCTAAAAAATCTTGTTTTTCCAGTTGAATTTCCCCGATTCCGGAGTGTGCTTCCACTAAATTCGGTCGCACCGCAATAGCCCGCTGATAAGCTACCAGCGCTCCGTCTAAATCATTTTGAGCCTGGAGAAGTCCGCCAATTTCTAACTGCACTTCTGGATTTCGGGGTTCCAATTTGGCAGCTTCTTCAAAAGCTGCTAGCCCTTCGGAAGTATGGCCGCCCCGCAGCAAAGCAGTACCTAATTTTAACTGCACGCTGGCTTGTTTGGGAGCCAGTTCGGCAGCCTGCTGGAGTACAGTAACAGCACTGGCAAAATTACCCTGCTGGATCAATACCAAACCCATTGAAGAGTAAGCTTGCCAACTTTTCGGATCGAGGGCGATCGCCTCTTGGTATGCTTTAAAAGCACCGCTGTAATCTTTTTGCTGAAAAAGTACCACTCCGAGACCGATCCGGGCATTGACATTTTTGCGATCGAGCTCAGAGGCGCGGCGGTAAGCTGTGGCTGCTGCAGGATAGTTTTGCAAATTCGCCATAGCATATCCTAAGGCGTATTGGAAGTCAGCATTGTTCGGTTCCAGACCGATCGCTTGTTGGTAAAATTCCACTGAGGCTTGATAGTTGCCCTGACGTGCTTCTAAATAGCCCATACCAGAAAAAATTCGCGGGTTTTCCGTATCTAAACGTGCCGCTTCCTGATAAATGGCGATCGCCTTATTGTAGTCTCCTAAATCTACAAACTCGCGCCCTTGTCGCAGCAGAGCATCTAAATTTGAATTATTTTGAGGGTTGACTTGAACAGACGTTTCTGCTGAGAGTGCTATCTGCGGCGCTGCGACAGCGAGTCCCGCTAGCAAAAGCGTACTGAATACGAAGAGACTTTGTTTGTATACGGCCATTTGTTTCAAAGCGTGTGTGGAATGAAAGAGCGAGTGGCTGTCACCTTGCTTTCGCTGACAGCTTAGGGTTTGCCGGGAATCTGGGAACCGCCAGATGTAGTAAATCTACAGAAATCGACTAACTCAAAATGTTCGTATTTGAGGCCAACTGATGATTGTAACAACAACTGATATCATCCAAGGAGCAGAAATTCAATCTTACTTGGGAATTGTAACTGCTGAGGTGGTCTACGGCACCAATGCCCTGCGAGATTTCTTCGCGGGCATTCGCGACATCATCGGCGGGCGCACCGGCAGTTACGAGGAAGTGTTTCTCAAAGGACAGCGAGATGCCCTTGCGGAACTAGAAAAACGGGCTCAGCGCCTGGGCGCGAATGCCGTAATCGGGGTGGAAGTTGACACCGGCACGATTAATGTAGACTCGAGCGGAGCTTTGCTGCTGATTACAGCCGTTGGAACGGCTGTAAGATTGCGTTAAGCTGTCTTTCCTCTATACGTCCGCGAACTTTTCTAACTGGATAAAATAGTTATCACTCATCAGTCATCAGTCATCCGTCATTAGCTAATAGCGGCTGGCGCGCGGGCTGATGACTTTTTCGTTTCTTTCTTCAGACATAGATACTGGTTATTTCCGCAGGCAGAGATAGTTTCTATCAATCTCAGCCACAATAAATGCTTAAGGTAAAAGATTGTTAAAGATTACAGCTACTCTCTGAGGAGAAGAAAAGTTATGTCATACGTAAATAGACCTGTAGATAACGTTGTTAACGAGCCGACATTAGTAAATCAAGTCGTTGAATATCACGATCGAGTGCGGTGGGGTCCGATTTTTTCAGGTTTGGTAATTGCGATCGCCACGCAATTAGTATTAAGTGCATTGGGCGCTGCGATCGGGTTGAGCAACATTGCTAATTCAGGAGCTCCGCGCAGTATTTCTGGGGACGTGGGTACCAACGTCGGAATTTGGTCAATTATCAGTTTGTTAATTAGCTTGGGCGTTGGCGGTTGGGTAACTGCTCGCGCTTGCGGCCCCATGAATCGCAACACAGCGCTTTTAAATGGAGCAATTTTGTGGGCAACTACCTTAACAATTGGCTCTTGGCTGTTAGCAAATGGCGTGGCCGGTACTTTTGGCGTCATAGCTGCGAATGCGGGAGAAGCAATTAATCAAGCGCAGCAGGGCGGGGTGGATTTGCCGAACCGAGCGCCTAACGTATCTGCTCAGGATGCTCGCAATCTTGCTGGTAATGGTGCGAAAGCTGGTTGGTCGTTTTTGTTCGGCTCGCTATTGGGTTTAGTTGCTTCGATGGTAGGAGCATCTGCGGGCGCGCGCACTCCCCGGCATCACTCGTAAAAGTTTGGTAGGACAAGGAAAATTCATGTTCATTAAAGCACTTTTTTTAAGGTGCTTTTTTGTTGGTTTCTCGTTCCCAGGTTCTACCGGGGAACTCATTTCTTGAGGCCTTGCCTCCAGGTTTTTAAGTGGATCCAGAGACTCCAGAGCTGCGTTACCAGGAAGAGCCTGGTAACGAGTATAATTCACCGAGGAATGTGCGCGGGGCGCACCCTAGAAATTAAGCGGTGAAGTATTTGGCTGCTGGGTGATAGGTGATAATTGCGGTTGTTGATTGTTCGGGATAAAGTTGTTCGCTTTCATCCATGTAGAGGTTGATGCGATCGCACTTTAACAATTCCAGTTGCTTGTACTGATCCGTCATGTTCGGACAAGCGGGATAGCCGAAACTGTACCGCGAACCGCGATATCTTTGCGCTAGCATATCGCGAATGTTGTCCGGTTCTTCGCTAGCAAATCCTAATTCGCGCCGAATTCGCGCGTGAGTCCATTCTGCTATTGCTTCCGCTGTCTGTACCGCTAACCCGTGAAAGTAGAGATAGTCGGTATATTGATTGTTAGCAAATAGCTTTTGCGCGTACTCTGTAGCAATTTCTCCCACTGTCGCTACTTGCATCGGAAATACATCGATTTTACCCGATTCTTTGGGCGCGAAAAAGTCGGCAATGCACAGCCGGCGCCCCGATTTTTGCCGGGGAAATGTCAAGGTTGCAGCCACAGGCAAGATGCCTGTGCCACTTTCTGTTGCAGCCACAGGCAAGATGCCTGTGCCACTTTCTGTTGTGGGGTGGGCATCTTGCCCGCCACTGATTATTGTTTGCCCGCCATTCATAATTTGCGGATCGTACAAATACAAAGAATTGCCTTCAGCTTGACAGGGAAAATACCCGTAAATTGCTTGCGGATGCAGTAACTTTTCGGCGATAATTTTGTGTTTCCACTCTTCCAATATGGGATAAACTTTCTCAGCTAAGAAAGCATCGTATTCTTCCCGCGATTGGTCTTTTGGCTTGCGGAACTGCCACTGACCGGCAACTAAGGCTTGTAAATCTAAGTGCCAGAAAATCTCCTCAAAGGGGATGTCTTCTCCCTGCAACAGTTTCGTTCCCCAGAAAGGAGGAGTCGGGCGATCGATATCTGCTGCAACTGCTTCGGATCGCCTGGTATCTATCACCACAGGAGTGTCTGCTTTCTTCGCCTCTTTTACAGAAGTTTCTGGCGAAGTTTTAGCTTCTTTAACCGCCCCATTATCAGGCGCTATTTCATCTAAAAATCCTTGCAAGTCTTCCCATTTACCAGCAGATTTTGCTGGCATGAGTTTGTCCATAAAGTGCAAGTCGGAAAACGCATCTTTGCCGTAAACGACTTTACCTTTGTAGGTATTTTGGCAGTCTTCATGTACAAACTTGGGAGTCAAAGCCGCGCCGCCCAAAATTACCGGAACCGTGATTCCTTTCTGGTTGAATACTTCCAGATTTTCTTTCATGAAGGCGGTGGATTTTACCAGCAAGCCACTCATGGCAATACAGTCGGCTTTGTGCTTTTCGTAGGCTTCGATGATATTGTCAACTGGCTGTTTAATACCCAAGTTAATCACTCGGTAGCCGTTGTTTGATAGGATAATATCAACCAAGTTTTTGCCGATGTCGTGAACGTCGCCTTTGACAGTAGCGATGATGAATGTTCCTTTGGCGTTGTCCCCGGATTCGGACTTTTCCATGTACGGTTCTAAATAAGCAACTGCCGCTTTCATTGTTTCTGCTGACTGCAATACAAATGGCAGTTGCATTTGTCCCGAACCGAACAATTCTCCGACTACTTTCATGCCGTCTAGCAAGAAGGTATTGATAATGTGGAGGGGCGGATAGGTTTCTAATGCTTTGGCGAGTTGGATGTCGAGGCCAATGCGTTCGCCGTCGATGATGTGCTGCTTGAGGCGTTCTTCGACCGGGAGGTTTGCGTCTTCTGTACGATCGCGCTTGGTAGTTTTGCCCGCAAACACCGTTGTCAGGTCGCCCAAGGGGTCGTAAATGCAAATATCGCCGTCAAACTCCCGTTCGTCGTAAATGAGTTTACGGCAGATTTCTTGGTGTTTGGGGTCGATTTTTGCCAGGGGCAAAATCTTATTAGGGCTGACAATTGCCGAGTCCATCCCCGCTTGCATTGCTTCGTGCAAAAACATCGAATTCAAAACTTGCCGCGCCGCCGGATTCAAGCCGAAGGAAATGTTAGAAACTCCTAAAATTACGTGACACCCTGGCAATTCTTGGCGGATGCGGCGGATGGATTCGATGGTAGCTTTGCCGTTTTTTCTGTCTTCTTCAATCCCGGTGGAAATGGGCAAAGCTAGGGTGTCAAAAAAGATTTCCTCGGCGGGAATTCCGTAGGCGACGGCGGCGTTATATGCGCGCTGGGCGATCGCAAATTTTTGGTCGGCTGTTCTGGCCATCCCGTCTTCGTCAATTGTACCAATAACTATGCCCGCGCCGTATTTTTTCGCCAACTCTAAAACTTGATAAAAACGCGGTTCTCCGTCTTCGTAGTTAGTGGAGTTCAGCAAACATTTGCCGCCCGCAACTTTTAAGCCGGCTTCCATCTTTTCCCATTCGGTGGAATCCAGCATTAAAGGGAGAGTTGCATTAGTCACAACGCGGGAAACTAATTCTTTCATGTCGCGCACGCCGTCGCGACCGACATAATCAACGTTAACATCGAGAATGTGCGCGCCTTCTCGCACTTGTTCCCTGGCCATTGCTACTAAACCGTCCCAGTCTTCAGCGTTTAGCAAATCGCGGCATTTTTTAGAACCGCTGGCGTTGAGTCTTTCGCCGACAATTAAGAAGGAATTCTCTTGTTCGTAGGGTTGGGCGGTGTAAATTGAAGCGGCGGCAGGTTCCCAAGTAAATTCGCGGATTTTGGGTTTAAGAGTTTTGCCAATTTCTGATAGTTCGCGGATGTGATCGTAGCGGGTGCCGCAGCAGCCACCGATGACTTGCACGCCTAAGTCTTCGACAAAGCGCATCAAGGCCATTTTTAATTCTATTGGCGTGAGTTTGTAGTGCGCGTGCCCGCCGATGTTTTCGGGTAAACCAGCGTTGGGAACGCAGGAAACGACGAAGGGCGAATGTTCGGAAAGGTATTTGACGTGCTCGGCCATGCGATCGGGTCCGGTGGCGCAGTTGAGGCCTAAAATGTCGATCGGGTACGGCTGCAAAATAGCTAGGGCGGCGCTGATGTCGGAACCGACTAACATTGTGCCGGTGGCTTCCATTGTGACTGATACCATTAACGGAATTCGCGCACCTTTTTTCTTAAATACTTCTTCAATGGCATTTAATGCTGATTTAATTTGCAGCACATCTTGACAAGTTTCGACAATAAATAAGTCAACGCCGCCGTCATAAAGTCCTTCTGCTTGTTCGGCAAAAGCGGCGGTGAGTGTGTCAAAATCTATGTGTCCTAATGTTGGCAATTTGGTACCTGGCCCGATCGATCCTGCGACAAATCGAGGTTTTTCGGGCGTGGAAAATTCGGCGGCGATACCCTTGGCAAGTTCCGCGGCAGTTTTGTTGAGATAATATGCTTTGTCTGCCAAATCGTACTCGGCGAGAACGATGGAAGCCCCGCCAAAGGTGTCTGTTTCGATGACATCGGCCCCTGCTTCGAGGAATCCCCGGTGCACGTTGGCGACTGCTTCCGGCTTGGTGTGGACGAGATATTCGTTGCAGCCTTCGTATTCTTTGCCGCCAAAGTCTTCTGCGGTGAGGTTTTGGACTTGCAGGTTGGTTCCCATCGCGCCGTCGAAGACGATGACGGGGCGTGAGGGGTGGTGGAGTCGATCGAGGAATCTGCTATTCATAAGCGGTAAAAAAAGGCAGGTGCTATATATTTACAATTTTATCTATTGTGCAATATTGTCAACAATTGTGTGAATGTTGGGAACTAATGACTGAAGGATTTAATGCTGCTGACAATTGTTCGAGCGTACCTGTAATTTTACCGCTGGCCTTGGATAATTGTCAAAATTCTATTGGGGGCGAGGCTGCGGGGGGAAAACGGGCGATTCCCTGCGGGATAGCTGCGCTTCACGGCTGCGAGGGGTTTTTCCGGTTAACTGTTGAGGAGTTTTGCCAAAATGCGATCGCCACAATTAAACGAGTTATATAGCAATCCTTGCA
>NZ_JANMZH010000075.1:0-14099 GCF_031383065.1 Microcoleus sp. OTE_8_concoct_300
ATCAGGAAGTGGAAAATTACCAATTGGTAAGGGCCGCCGTTGTACAACCACTCATCGAGAGAAGCTGCTTCCCAGATTGGGTAGAAGTGCAAGCCGATCGCGTTTGACGAAGGAACAACTGCACCTGTGATGATGTTGTTGCCGAACATCAAGGAACCAGCTACTGGTTCACGGATGCCGTCAATGTCCACTGGAGGGGCTGCGATGAAGGCGATGATGTAGCAGATGGTGGCAGTTAGCAAGGTAGGAATCATCAAGACCCCGAACCAACCTACATAAATGCGGTTGTCGGTGGATGTGACCCAGTTGCAAAACTGTTCCCACAGATTGGCGCTTTCGCGCTGTTGTAAAGTGGTTGTCATGTGTTTATGATTGCTGTATTTGGTTGTCAATGTTCGGATGATGTTTCTATTATTAACGGTCTCCTTAATGTTTGTAAAGGGGTTTAACGACAGTAAAACTGATTGAAGTCATCAGGAAAGCTGATGAAATGATTGACAGGGGCGAAACAAGCCTCCTAGCGGGCGTTAATTGATGCTTTGAGGATGAATTCCTATCTTGCACCCGTCGCCACAGTTCTGTTCCGAGACCGCTGCCGAAGCCGGTCCCACGGCGGGTTTATTTCTTGTGGCACCCACAGGCGAAGCCGTTGCTGATCGGCTGTGCTTGATGCGACATTAACTCAGTGCCACGCAATCCCCCGCAGTTGCGGTCAGCGGACGGTGTTGCGGGTATATATAGTCTTTGGTAGGAGCCATCCCCCCGTGGTAGCCCGATTCGATGGGCATGCGGCACCAGTCCGAGCTTGGAGCAATTGCCAACAGAATATAGATGCGGGGCCCTCCATGCCAGTCTCCATAGCACTGAGTGTGTTTTAAACTGAAGTTGGAGCCAGTCATATATTTAAAAATGCTTTACCTCTTGGGCGCTTAAGCCCAGTTCAATAGGGGTAGCATTCGATCGACAATTTAGCTAGCTAGTGCGATCGCCACCAAGCGCGCACTGAGCGTTAGTTGGTAGTTATCAAACCATTAGAGCAAATCCTGTCGAAACTTTATTGAAGAGACGATAAAATTGAGTTGAGAACTCTAAAAATAAACAAATCTCAATACTTAATAAAGTAACTAAAAGAGACTCACAGCCATGTCACAGGCTTATTTAGCAAGCTAAGCAGCATTTAAATTGCCTCTAAAGAAATAATCAAAGCATGAGTGGGGTGGGCAAGCGAACCCGCCCTAAATATGCAATTTAAATGCACAACAGCTTATGAGATAAGCTATTTTTAAGCTAGGAGCCAAATATTAACCTTATTTTTAATTGTACTCCCGATTTAACAATCAATTATCCTTTATTTAAAAGCTAAGGTAATAAATACTCTGGCTCTTCAATGGATTTAAACAGTGCCTTAGCAATATATTATTACATTGAACCTTATAACAATAGTCCGGACAGTTTTTAGTTCGTACTCTGAAACCATCGATTTTCCGTTGGTAGCGAACTTGCCTTGTAGCCTTGAAACCCTTATTCTACGGTTGGCAATCAAAAACTGTCCGAAGTATTGTTATAATACAATTCAATTAAGTTATAGTACGAGACTCTATTCGGCGAGTAATTATCAATTGTAATTGGGCATTTGGCTTTAATTTATTTGAAGTATTTTTTCTACATTTGGGTTCCACAACTTTAGCCATTAGTCATTAGTCAGCAATTAGTAATTATTAGTCAGATGACCGAAGGAAAAGGGAAGAAGATCTAGTTTTGCAGTCTTGCCTGTTTATTTGCTAAGCTAGAGGTGGCAATCTGTCATCAATAAACCTTAGATCTATGCACAGGTTATTAACTGGGAAACTGCGAGTAGAGTATTTAACAATACCGATCGCCAATCTTCCAGCAAATCTATCCGGTACTAAAATTGTACAGCTTACTGACTTTCACTATGACGGGGTGCGACTGTCGGAATGGTTGCTAGAAGAGGCGATTGCTGCAGCCAATGAAGCCGAACCAGACCTGATTTTTTTAACTGGCGACTTTATTACCTTCGACCCCGCACCTATTTACAGCTTAGTGCAGCGATTGAAAAACTTGCAAAGTCGGGCGGGAATTTACGCGGTTTTGGGTAATCACGACCACTTTTTACCTGGGGCAAAGAGAGAGGTTGCTAATGCTTTAAATAGCGTCGGGATTCGGGTTTTGTACAACGAAGCAATCTATCCTTTGGGGTCCCAATTGGCTTTAGTGGGGTTGGCAGATTTTTGGTCGGGCGATTTTGCGCCTAAACCTGTAATGGCATCAATAAATCCCGCGATTCCTCGGATTGTATTGTCTCACAATCCTGATACTGCTGAAAAGCTGCAAAATTGGCGGATTGATTTGCAGTTGTCTGGGCACACTCACGGCGGTCAAATCGTTATTCCCGGTATCGGGCCTTTGTACGCTTGGGTCAGAAAAATTGGCTATTTGATTCCTCAACCAATCCGAAAGTTCATTCCTTTTGTGTCGGGTGGCCCTCGAGTAGTTACTCACTGGGAATGGGCTAGCGGTTTGCATTCGGTTGGAAGTAATTTGCTGTACGTGAATCGCGGTTTGGGAACTTATGCGCCCGGGAGGCTATTTTGTCCGCCGGAGGTGACAGTAATTACTTTGGTTTGTCAACATCCGTAAGGGCTGGCTTAGGGCGTCAACTTTCCTGACCAAAGATAATATTTGTACAAAACTAGCGCTGGTTTTGCCGAAAGTAGATAAAGTTATATATGCCGAAAGTTAGGTGTGGATGGAGTCCTACAAGATTTTTTGGGCAATTTTTATTATTATTAGCTGGCGTCTCCAAAGCGATAGCCTCTGCCGTAGACAGTGTGAATTAGCACAGATTCGCCCGGGGCTTCTATTTTGCGCCGCAGCAGGCGAATTTGAGCTGCTAATACATTGCTGCTGGGTTTTTCTGCTTCACTCCACAAATATTGGTGGATTTGTTCGTGTGTTAGCAATTGACCGGGATGGCGCATTAAGTATTCTAATAACTGACATTCTTTTTCTGATAAGTCAATTGTGCGATCGCTCCGATAAGCTAATTGATTGTCGTAGTCTAGCTGTAAATCTGCCACTTGTAACCGCCCGACAGCAACCTCGGTATCAAAAGTAGGAGGCCGCCGCAGCAATGCGCGGACTCTGGCTAGCAGTTCTCGCAGTTCAAAAGGTTTGACTAAATAGTCGTCTGCACCGGCGTCGAGTCCTTGTACGCGATCGTCTACGGTATCTTTGGCGGTGAGAAATAGCACTGGCGTATTCCGTCCTTGCGATCGCAACTTCTGGCAAATTGCCAGTCCGGTTTGTCTCGGCAGCATCCAATCCAAAATCAGCAAATCGTAATTGCCCTGCATTGCTAAATTACTGCCACTTGCTCCGTCAAATGCCACATCAACTGTATAACCTTCGCGGGTTAAAACTCGACTCAAAGGGTCAGTCAACTCAACTTCATCATCAACTAAAAGAATCCGCATCCTGATTTCAAATTTAAGATTTGAGATTTTAAGTTAAGTAAACTGATTTTTACTACATTTTAAAATGTGCAATACTTTCCGATTCGCTGCAAGCTGCTGCTACCCATTCCTGGATTGCAGGTAGTGCCAAAATGGCATCAGCATAAGCTTTTGCTTCTGAATCTAATTTGACTTCGTAGGTGACAAAACGCATGACAACGGGGGCAAACATAGCGTCAACAACTGTAAATTTTCCGAACAGCATATTGCCGCCTGTTCCGAATTTTTGGCGGCATTCGCGCCAAATGGCAAAGATGCGATCGATCTCTGCTTCTACACCGGGAGTTATCCCTTCTCCCGGATAGCAGTTGCGGCAGTCCATCGGCATATTTTCGCGCAAATTTTGGAACCCGGCGTGCATTTCGGCACAGATGGAACGGGCGATCGCCCGTTCCGCTACATCGGCCGGCCACAAATCATTAGCAAAGCGTTCTGCAACGTATTCGCAAATTGCTAAAGATTCCCACACTTTCAGGTCGCCGTCGATTAAAACTGGCACTTTTCCCGAGGGAGAATAGCGCCGAATTTCCTCATGGGTTGTCGGCCAGTCTAAGGGGATTCTCACCTCGGCAAATTCTAGTCCAGCTTGTTTCATCGCCAGCCAAGCACGCAGCGACCAAGAGGAATAATTTTTGTTGCCGATTACCAGAGTCAATTTGGTCATATTTTAGCTGTCAGCTATTTGCGATCGCCCGTTAAATTTTAAGTTTTAGAGTTGAATACACAATGGCGTGACACACAATGGCGATCGCGCGATCGCCCTGTTCTGTGCACCAACCTCTGCAAGCATTTTACATTAACACCCTCCCAGCGTTCCGCCTTTTTCTGCAAACTTCGATCGGGGGGCTTGATGGAACACCCTTGATTTCACATAGGATAAGAAGCCTCTGTCCCTGGGGATTCGGGCACGGTTAGCAGTAGGTACGGCTACTGTATAGTTTATTTCCTCGAGCTCTACACCACCGCCTGAGAGGATTTCATCTAGTGTAATTTTTTTTAGGGAATGCGGATCTACACTGTGAAAATTTCCGTAAAATTCTTGAGTGTCCAACTCTTGATTTTTTTGCATACCGACCGCCCTTTAAAAAAGTGACTAAATATAATATATACCCAAACAAAGGAGCGAGCAATACCCGAAATTTATTTTCCGCTATGAACTCTATGTGTTATTCTGAGTTTGGTAAAAGCTGTTTCTGCTTGTGCCGATCTCGCCCCCTTCCCAAATTGAGCAATTTACACTCTAAAATTTGACATGATTACTGTTGCACTTCCCAAAGGCGGACTGTTAGGAGATAGCATTCGGCTGTTTAAATCGGTTGGATTAGACTTCAGTGCTTTTCTCGATTCCTCTAACCGACAACTTCAAATTTATGACCCTACCGGAACTGCTAAAGCTTTGCTAGTAAGGACGCACGACGTGCCAGTATATGTGGAATACGGTCAAGCTGATTTGGGGATTGCTGGCTATGATGTTTTGCGGGAAAAAAAGCCGAAAGTTGCCAATTTAATTGATTTAAAATTTGGCAAGTGTCGGCTGTCTGTGGCCGTGAAGGAATCTAGTTCTTATCGACGAACGGTGGATTTGCCTCCTCACGGTAGAGTTGCTTCTAAGTTCGTACACTGTGCCAGGGAATATTTTCACAATTTGAATTTGCCGGTGGAAATTGTGCCGCTTTACGGTTCTGTGGAGTTGGGGCCGATTACGGGTATGTCCGAGGCAATTGTGGATTTGGTTTCGACTGGCAAAACTTTGCGGGAAAATGGTTTGGTGGAAATTGATGTTTTGTTTGAAAGTTCGGCTTATTTAATCGGTCATCCTTTGAGTTACCGTTTGAATGCGGGGGGAGTTAATGAGTTGATCGGGAAGTTGAGAGAGCAAGTTTTGACGACTGTTTGATGGTCTAACCTTAGAGTTTTTTCATGATACCAGTTTAAAAAAGTCTTGCTACAGTCCTCAATCTTATACCAATTATTAAAAGTGCCCCTACAGATGCTCGCGTACTTTTCAGAATTGGTATAGGTTCGTAGCCAGGACTTTAGCCGTTATTTGTGCTAAGAAAGAGGACTGAATTCCTCACTACGAATGGGATTACTTTACCTTAGCTTTTATTTGTGCTCTCTTGAGAGGACTGAATTCCTCACTACGAACCGATGTGATGGATCAAACTGAATTATATCATGTCCGATCGCTCAATCATAATATCCCGGTCGGGGCGGGTTTTTGAGATGGTCAATCGATTTTAGATTTGAGATTTTAGATTAAAGAATTGAAGCATTGACCCCACGGATAAATTCGGGGGGCAAGTTTCTCGGATACAGGTTTTTTATTTCTGGACGGATGAATCCGGGGGCTTGTATCCTGGATGCTTTCGGTCAATTATTGGCAGGTGTTGTTGGTGAGGGGATCCCCTACAAAAATCGCGGTTTCTCGACCGGACATGATATTACTCACTACGAACTGGTTCTATTTAGCTCATTTCTGGGCGGCTACTTGCAGGTATCAAACCTAGTTTTTCCTGGCAGCGATTTATATAAAAACTGACGACTGTATCAGCAGGGTTTTGTTCGATTAGTTGCTGAAAATATCCCAAGGCGGCGACATATCTTTCGGATTGCCATCCTTGAATTCCTTTGTCAAATAAAACCTGGGTAAGCAGCTTTACCTCGGAGTCGGGACTGGAGGCGCTCCAGATTTCGTAGATTTCAATAGCTTGCTGCTTGCCGCGCGGGGTTACTCGATCGATCCAGCGATAGTAATAATTGTTGCTTGGCAAATCGCTGTCTGCCGCCGTCGCCCCAGAAGTAGAAATAATAGTCTCCTGTGTTCCCACTTCCAAGTCGCACTTTAATAATAGACTTTCTTTTGATTTTGAGTTGGGACTTATCCCATTTAGAAATTCTCTCGCATGAACGATCGCATTTTCGCTAACAATAATTTGGCAACCGTATATTTTAGTTAAATTTTCTAACCTAGAAGCTGTATTGACTACATCGCCGATCACTGTAGAGTCCATGCGGCGATCGGAACCCAAAGTGCCGATCATGCCGATACCTGTGTTAATTCCCGTACCGATATTGAGTGGATTTTCTAAATTGTATTTTTGGCGGCTGGCATTAAATTTCTGCAAACTTTCTTGCATTGCTACTGCAGCTTCTATGGCATCCATAGCGTGAGATTTCGGCTTGTCAAATACTGACATGATTGCATCGCCTAGGTATTTGTCAATAAACCCGCCGTGGGACGTTATGCAATCGTTCATTTTAGTAAAAAAAGCGTTCAACCATTCAAAAGTCTCGCGAGCTTCTTGAGATTCTGCGATCGCAGTAAACCCGCGAATGTCGCAAAATAAAATAGTCAGCTCTTCTTCTGTGACATTGCCCAACTGAATAGATTCTATTCCTTGCGGCGCAATTCGTCCGAGAAGTTGCTCCGGCACAAATAGCTGAAATTTTTCGGAAAGATATTCGTTTGCCTCCCAAGCTGCGGCAATTTGGCGCTTGCTTTGCTCTTTCACTTGCTGATTGAATTGGGAAGATACAGCTTGCGACCGCATTTTATTCAATCGCAAAATATTCTCAACTTTCGCCAGCAGCAAGCGACTGTTAAAAGGCTTTGTCAAATAATCATCTGCCATCATTTCTAACCCTCTGAGGCGAGAGGTATCGTCATCGAGGGCAGTCAAAAAAATCACGGGTACAGTTTGCAATGCCGCATCCTTCCGCAGGATCTCGCACACATCAAAACCGTTCATCTCCGGCATCATAATATCCAGTAAAATTAAATCTGGTCGAGAGGCGCGGGCGAGGGAGAGCGCTTCCGCGCCAGATTCTGCCGATACTGTGGCGTATCCTTCCAGGCGCAATAACTCTTCCAGTAAAGTCAGATTAGCTGGCTCGTCATCAACCAACATGATGCAGGGCGACTTGTTTGACATGGAATATGATAGGTAAAGTTTGGTCACCGATCGGCAAGGACAAAGGATTTAGGTATTTAGCTAGGATTGACGCACGATCGCCTAGAAATCGGATTTTTTCCGAAAATACTGCATCCAGAGTTTTAATCGGGGTAAAAAACCCGGTTTCCTTAGTCTAATAGCGTCCAGAACTGATTGTGCTGTATTCTTTAGCCTTTCCCCTCGTTTCTGAAAAGAGATGTCCCCGATCGGCGTAATAGTTGAGCTAGCTTAATCCAAGTTGATTTTACATTCAATCTAAAATTTCTCTACTATTGAGTTTAGCGTTTCGCGTCATAAAATTTAATAAATTACACCTCTGTGGCAGTGAACCCAGGATTAGTGGCAGTTGGAAAAGTAGGAGGCCCAGCAGTGGCAAATACAATAGTGCGATCGAAGACACCCTCACGTGGGGCTGTTTTCTTTTTCCTTAATAGTCCTGGACGCACGGGCGGTCAGAAACCGGGTTTTTTTACGAAAATCCTCTGCTGTAGTCCGCAGATTAGGTAAAAAACTCGGTTTCTTTGTCGGGAGTGCGTAAGTTCTGCCTAAAAAACCGATTCCTACGATCGGTTATCGGCCCTGAGGTTTCAAATCAGTGCGATCGGGCAAAGCAAACACAACTTTCAATCGGATATCGGGGACTCGCTGGCGACACAACTGAAGATGTCCGTCGGCATCCGATCGATTGCGGTATCGCCCGACAATCGCCCACTGCAAATTGGGCAGCAAACGGGCAACCGCCCAAGGCTTGAGGCACTCTTTGTAAGTCATAATGGGATTTATCTCCTTTGCATAAGGGAGCCAGAGCCAGCGCGGACACTTGGTAGGTAGAGGCGCTGGCTTTTGATTTATTACTCATGTTATGACGCTAGCGTGTATATGTCAAGAGGTAAACATTAATATGTATATGCGAGAGTTATAGTTCTGACACTGAAATACTCATAAGCTAATGAGTATGTACAGAGTAAAAATCAAAGTAAAAGAGCTTAGCGAGGAGCGGAACTGGAGCCTGAGCGAACTAAGCAGGCGTTCAGGCGTCCCATACAATACCGTTCGCCGTTATGCTATGCAGCCAATGGCAAAAATAGAAATAGACCCAGTTAGTCGCATTAAGGAAACTTTTGGTTGTTCTTGGGATGAGTTGTTGGAATTGCTTGGGGATGATTCTTTTGAGGAGTGAGTGCGATCGCTGCTTCATTTTTACAGTATCAATCCCATCACCTCAATCTGTTCCAGGCTTCATTTTGGGAGGACATCCGTCTCCCTCAGGACCACCTAATGGATGATCGATATCTCGAACTGGATAGTCGTAGGTTGAATAATCAATGTAGCAATCGGCTGCATTTGTTAGCTTGAGAACAATCCGATTGAACAATGTATAGAGAGCATTTGTGGTCATGACTAAACCAGGATACTGATCGGACAAGTAACGGCTGCCATGAGCTGGTTTATTGCGCTCTCTCAGCGCCGCATTCTCAACCTCTCCAATCTTAAGAGATATTAAATTGAAGAATTCCTCGTACTTCAGGTTGGAACTTTTTTCATTTAGGCTGCCCAACTTGTTTCTCAATATATTTATTGCTGCACTTTCTTTTGTCGCTTCGTCCAAGTTAGCTGGGTAGTCCTGCAAAAGCAATGATGCAAGTCGATACAACCCTGCCTCCATAAGGATTGAGAAGGCGAAAAACCTTACTTGTGCACCACTACCGTTAGCTGTAACAGCATCAAAAGTGTCTAAAAGAGGTTGTTTGATTTCTGTTTTCCACACATTCTTAGGAAGAAGCGTGGTTTCCAGCTTATTATTATTATACGAATCTCTCAGTGATTCTATTGCTGCCCCAAGATGTGCTGCTCGTACATCTAGAGGCGATACTTGACCCAACCACAGTAGAAAAAGTGGATACTCCATATTTAAATCTTTCATCTTAGCAGCAACAGCATTAACGATCGAGGATACCTTATTATCGTCTACATAACCCTGTTGTAGAGTATGGTCAAGAGGCGTAGGAGGCATACTACCTTGCTTGTAAGTATTCTCTTGTCCTAATAAAGAGACTTTCTTTACTGTGTAACTCACACGATCTCCTCCTTCTGCAAGGGATGTGGAACCAGCACTAACTACCTGTCTGCCGATTGTGAAGGATAAAGACGCTAAGATAATCTGTTTGGTATTCTCTGAAGGCAAGCAGTTATTTATATCTGAAAACTCTATGAATCCAGGTAGAGTTTTCGGGTCGGAAACCTTCTCTGTAACTTTTCCTACAACTAGCGACCAGTTCTTTCCCTCTACTGTACAATTACAGCAAAAGTGATCTGAACTCATATCTTCTTTTCTACTACTATTGCGCTCAATTTTATCTCGATTACTTCGCTGTATAGTAAAGGTATCGTACTGTTCTCGCGTGGTAACCCTACTAAAAGTATATGGTTCCAACGAAAAGTTAACAATCCATTCTACATGGGTAGTAATTGGGGCTTCACAATTGATGATAACTTCAGCCTCGTTAACTTCTGCGTTAATAAATACTTTTTGCTCTAAAGGATTAGAATCAGATGAAGGTATAGACACTCCCTTTAGTCGGACTGACTCGCCAAATTCAGTAGTTCCAAGTGTGTCTTCTAAGTATGGTAAAACTTCACCTAGACGTAGCTTTTTTATACGATGATAATCTTCCGAAAAACCCAAATATCCATTTCCCTTTCCTAGTGCCAGTAGCTTTAGATCTGACCCTCTTGAAAGTTCTACTTTTTCTATACATGAGGGAAAACTTCCATGTTGAGTAACTTTAAAATTGAGAGAATCAGGAATACAGTCCCATTCCAACCAGTCTAGATTTGCCATATTCTCCTACCGATTAAACGATCTGTTAGTCAATTTTTTTGCCCACCCTCGCCAAATCAATCTTGGATACGATCGCCCTCCGAGAAATTACAGAGTGCGATCGCTTAATTAAACAAAAACAACCCCGGATCGACGTGAAAAAACCTCCCCAAAGCCTCAGCTTGTTTCTTGCTGATTTCTAGCCGATCGTTAATTACCTCAACTACCCCCTCACTCGAACCCATAATTTCTACTAAATCCTCTGCTTCTAGACTCCGAGCATCCATCAAATGCAGCAACCTTGACTTGGGCGTTGATGTATTAAGTTGATAGTGCCGATCTTCAAAATCCTCAATCAGTTTTACCAGCAATTCTAATAGCGCATCTTCTTCTGGAGTCAGATTTTGACGAGAGAGTAAGTCTTCAACAATCTCCAAAAATATCTCGTTTTCCTCTTCAGTTTTGATAATTCGAGGCTGATATTGAGAGAGCAAACTACTGTAAATTTTTAGGTCAAAAGTAATAGTCATTTTTCCACGTTTCCTTGTCATACTCGGCGTGAGTGAAAACGTATTTTATGATAAATAATTTGCTTTTCATAGTTAATACTCGCGATTAAGGGATATTTATTTCCTTTGATATTAAAAAGTGTAAAATTTCCAACTGCTTCAGCTTTGAGATAAACAGCTTGAACTTCAACAAGATTAGTCCAGGCTGCTTTAGTGGCAATTTTATACCAGTCATCGATCGCTTCGCAGGAATCAGCGTGACTTTGGCAGTAGTCTCTTAATCTTTTCCGACTGATAACGTGCATTTAGCTATCATTTTGATATTTTCTAGATGTCTGAATCTCTGTGATCATCTATTATATAGCGCGTCTAAATCATTTCAAGCAAATTTTTCTTGGCACTTTGATGGACAAGCTTTTCTCATCCCGCGCCAGCTAACAGTTACTTTGAAAAGGTTTGTATAAATGCTGTTTAAGTGAGAAAAGAACGGACTGTAGCGATCGTCAAATTCAAATCCAGCGGCTTGCTCAAATAAGCAGAAGCGCCCGCTTCCAAACATCGATCGCTGTCACCGGGCATTGCCATCGCCGTCACCGCAATCATCGGTACCGAATCCCAGACAGGATCTGCTTTAACTCGGCGCATCAACTCAAAACCGTCAACATCCGCCAACTGAATGTCCATCAAAATCAAATCCGGCACCAACTCCGGGGCAGCAGAGGCGGCGAGAATACGATCGGCCATAGCCGAACCATCCGCGAGTATCTCTACCCCGTACCCCTCCAGTTCCATCACCTCAGAAATTAACATTTGGTTAAAAGGCTGGTCTTCGACAACCAAAACCCGCTTGCTGCCAATTGGTAAAGCAATGGTACAAGCAGGGATTAACTTGGAATCCAAAGCACAAGAAGCAAAGTTTCCCAACTGTTGACGCATCTCCGTCAAAGGCAGCCAAACGCGGAAAAGACTTCCCCGATCGCAAACCGATTGAAAAGAAATAGTCCCCCCGTGCAATTCTGCCAGACGTTTAGTCAAAGCCAAACCCAAGCCTGTACCTTCGTGTCGCCTCGTCAGGGAAGAATCCACCTGTTGAAAAGGTCGAAATAGCAAGTGCCAGCGGTCTTGAGGAATGCCGATGCCGGAGTCTTTCACCTCAAAACAAAAATAAGGAGTGCTGGCATTTACAGGAGAACAATCCGGCCGGTAGTCGCCCTTTATTTCACTACCGTAGACGAGACGCCCGCTGAGTTTAACTTGTCCCTGTTCTGGGGTAAATTTGATGGCATTGGAAAGTAAATTAATCACAATTTGTCGCACTCGCCGTTCGTCGAGCAAAACTTTAGTAACGCGGTAGTCTAGTTCTAAAGACAAAGCGATCTGCTTTTTGTCTGCCCGTGGCTGCATCATTTTTACACAGTCTGTCGCGAGTTCGTGAACGCGAACCGGCTGTAAATTGAGTTCTACTTTCCCGGCTTCAATTTTAGAAAGGTCTAGAATATCGTTGATTAGCTGCAACAAGTGCTGACCGCTTTTTTCGATCAGTTCTACATAGTTGATTTGTCGATCGCTCAACTGTCCTGCCGTTTGCCGCAGCAGCAAGTCAGAAAAGCCAAGAATGCTGTTGAGAGGCGTCCGCAATTCGTGGGACATCGAGGCTAAAAACTCGGATTTCAACTGAGAAGAATACTCTAATTCTTCGTTAACTTGGCGCAGGTTCTCTTGTGTCTGAGCCCGCTCGATCGCCGCCCCCAGAGTCCGGCAAGCAGCCTCCAGCACTTCTTGGTGGAGGGGGGCTTGGAGTTTTTTGACGTTGCGGGACTCCAGCGTCAGCACTCCGATGATCGTGCCGTTGGTAGCTGCGATCGGAAAAATCCCCAGTTGTCCGATGCCCGGATGCCGAAATTCCGGCACGGCATTGGGATTTTGGGCATAATCCTCGATAAACAGAGGTTTACCTGTTTTCACCACTTCCCACAGCAAACCCATGCCGTAGGGAATGCCTTTCTCGAGCAATTCTTGCATTCCTGCGGCTACGGGTTCCCCGTAACTAGCCAGAAATTGAGTAGAAATTTGGTTGCAAATCGCCGCCGCTTGCCGGTCGTCTCCTTTGCCGCTAATCACCTTGACATCTCCGAAAGCTGCATTCATTGCCTCTACCAGATAGGTGAGAGCAAACTGACCTATTTCTTGCAAACTGTCAGAGTTTTGCAGGCGTTCAGTTAAACCTAAAAGAAATCTTAGTCGCCTGACTTCTGCGTTCAAGCTAGCTTGGGAGTTTTGGTATACCGTAACGTCTCGAAAGGTAAACAGCCGTCCGCCACTCTTGGTAATCGTGGCGCACACCTCCAAACAAACCGCATTGGATTGCTCGAAATAAAATGACAAACTTTCATCCTGAGATGTTTCCAGTGCTTGCTGAAACTCTTGCCACTGCTGAACAGACAAGTAACCCCGATCGACAATTTCCGCAAACACCAAGTGGCACTTCGGCTTTGTTGCCAGCCATTCTGGGGACAGTCCCCAGATTTGGGCCAATTTTTTGTTAAACAAAACTAAGCAGTCAGACGAGTCGAACAGAGCGATCGCATTGTCTACTTGATTGAGAATGAGTTCTTGGTCTGCGCTCAACTGCTGCCAGTCTATCTCCATTTTCTCTGCTGTAGCTCTTAGTATTGTTGTCATAACTTTCTAGGGATATGGCAAGAGTTATTTTATAACCCTTTACTTAAGGTGACATAACTTTACGTTTTTGGGCAGTGAGGGCGATCGAGCGGTTTTGTGATCTTAGACACTGGCTGGTTTTGGAGGGATCGGAACGGCTTTTCGACTGCATCGGCTACCCTGCTTGATTATAAGGTAATAAGGAGGGAAAGCATCATGACTGAAGATTTTTTTAATAATAATTCTGTCTAAGTTGATGGCATCTGACTTGAAACAATTGTGCCCCACCCTGTCCTAAATTTCCTCTAACAAAATCTAATTCGGCTGGTCATAAAGGAGCATATGTCAAACTGCACTTACGACTCTACTCTAAACTTTTATTAGCAATAACTTTGTTATTTGGATTAACAGGTCAAGCAAGTGTTGCCTTCAATAAAATAGGCGTAAGGTGTGCCATAAGCACCCGGAGGAAGTGATAAGTAGTCAGACAGAATTAATTACACAAATACATAGTATAATGATATTCCAGGCAAAATTATGAGTTAATTACAGTTTCATATGATGTTTATCAGAGAAATAAATCCTCTTTCGTCTAAATTGCTCGACTCGAATTCAT
>NZ_JANMZH010000088.1:0-1050 GCF_031383065.1 Microcoleus sp. OTE_8_concoct_300
CGACTAGGGTGTTGTCTAAATCTGTAACTAATAAAAATTTCATTTTGGGAATTAATCAGTAGTCAGTTGTCATCAGTCATTAGTAATTGGGAATCGATCGCTTCCTAAAATAATTTTAACTATTTATAAGAATTTGTTAAACAAAATACATTTATAAGCAAGCTTATCGGTTAACATTGGCCAGATTTAATTTTTAACAAGTGGTGTGAGTGTTGTGGTGAAGAATTCAACCTCGGTTAAAGCTTTTTGGCTGTCTTTCTTGATTTCTGGTGTGGCGGTGCCTTTAGGGGCGAGCTCCGCAACAGCTCAAATTCAGGATACCTCAACTCCCGAAGTTGCGCTAGAAGGTAGTGCCGTCCCTGTGGCTAACCCAGCCTCCGCGCTGGCAGCAGTTAAGATTGAGATACCGCAGTTAGCGGCGATAACCGCAGAGACTAACTCAGCAGTCGATCGCCCCGAACCCGAAACAGATACAGCAACAGTCGATCGCCCCGAACCCGAAACAGATACAGCAACAGTCGATCGCCCCGAACCCGAAACAGATACAGCAACAGTCGATCGCGCGGAACCCGAAACAGATACACCAACAGTCGATCGTGCGGAACCCGAAACAGATACAGCAACAGTCGATCGTGCGGAACCCGAAACAGATACAGCAACAGTCGATCGCCCCGAACCCGAAACAGATACAGCAACAGTCGATCGTGCGGAGCCCGAAACAGATACAGCAACAGTCGATCGTGCAGCAACAGCCCCAGAAATAACGGCGGCTATGGGCGAATCGCCCCCACAGGAGTTAGAAATTGCCAACTCTCCTCAGTCTCAAAACGTTGCTGAAGGCAGCAAAGTTGACGAGCTCAGCAGCGAGACGGGCACCGCTGATGACCTCAGCATACAAGAAGACGCAGCACAAGTCACCTCTGTTTCCCAACTGTCCGACGTGCGGCCGACAGATTGGGCTTTTGGCGCCTTGCAATCCCTAGTAGAAAGATACGGCTGCATTGCGGGATATCCAGACGGCACATTCCGAGGCAATCGGGCAATGACTCG
>NZ_JANMZH010000092.1:0-11162 GCF_031383065.1 Microcoleus sp. OTE_8_concoct_300
TTGTTTTTGTTGGGAAGTTACAGCTTTACTAAAACCTCTTGCCATTGATAGCACCCATAAACTACAACAAACTACATTGAAATTTAGTCGGATTTAACTGTAGCATATTTTGGGTTCCAGTTAAGATGCGTTTACCCTGCCCCCAAGGTATGCGTTATAGATAGTGGTCTTCAAGAAAGACACTCTTTTCTAAAGGCAGCAATTGATTCACAAAGCTCAAGGTCTTGGGTTCCTGGAGAGACTAATAAAACTTCTGATTATGTTGATGATGGCGGACACGGGACAAGAGTAGCTGGTGCAGTTCTTTATCCCATAGCGATACCTCGTACTGGCCAAGAAAAAGCTGTTTGCTGGATTCAAAATGCCAGAGTTCTTGATGCTAACCGTAAACTACCTACACAGCTATTTCCACCGAACTTACTAGGTGATATCGTGGAGTTTTATCACAGTAAAACAAAAACAAGAATTTTCAACCATTCTATCAGTGAGTCTGTTCCATGTGGCACGAGATATATGAGTGCTTGGGCAGCGGCGATTGATAATTTGACCTGGGAAAATGATATCTTATTTATTGTGGCAGCAGGTAATTTACCCTTAAGTGGAAGAATCGGATATACAAGATTATCTGTCCAAGATCATCTGGCAGCAAATCGGCTATGTCCAGATTATCTTTTAGAAGATTCTTGTAGAATTGCGAACCCGGCCCAAAGTTTTCAAGCCTTAACCGTTGGCTCAATTTCTCTAGCTTCTTATCATGAAATACCCAATTCTTCAATATCACAAAAGGATAAACCCTCAGCTTTTTCATGTTCTGGGTTAGGAATTTGGGATACAATTAAACCCGAAGTAGTTGAATATGGCGGCGACTTAGTAAAAGATGAATCAATACCACCTAACATTATTTCAGATAAAAAAGTTTGCCAAGAAGTTTCCCCTAAATTAGTACGATCGACTTTGAATGGTGGACCCGCAGTTGCTGCTGACAAGGTGGGAACGTCATATGCTACGCCAAAAGTCAGCCATATAGCAGCGTGTCTTGCTGCTGAGTTGCCGGATGAGAGTTGCCTTTTACATCGTGCGCTGATAGTACAATCAGCCAGATGGCCTGAGTGGACAATGGCAGATAATATAGAAAAACTCCACGTCATTCGTCAAATTGGTTATGGTATTCCAAATATAGATCGCGCTTTAGGTAATTCTGCCAATCGCATCACTTTGATTACCAGAGGAAATAATCGTATCAAAGCCAGACAGGCTCATGTTTACCAAGTTAAATTGCCAGAAGGATTGCGTAGTCAGGGAGAACAACATAAGATTCTGGTAGAAGTTACTCTATCTTACAAAGCACAACCACGTCGAACTCGTAGAAATCGCAGAAAATATCTTTCAACTTGGCTGGATTGGGATTGTAGCAAAAAGCGAGAAGATCCAGAAAATTTTCTGGCTAGGATTTTGAAAGAGTATGATGCTTCAGAGGATACTGAAAAGGGAGAGAGAAGCTTTAAGTGGACTATTGGCAACAGAGCCAAAAACTCTGGAAAAATTCATGGTGTTTCTAGAAGCGCGGGAACTGTTCAAAAGGATTGGACGGTTGTCAAGTCATTTGAACTTACAGAAGCATTCTGCATTGCAGTAGTTGGACATGAAGGTTGGAATAACGATCCAGATGCAGAAGCACCCTATTCTCTAGTTATTAGCTTTGAAGCATTAGCATCGAATATTCCAATTTACGCTCCATTTGTTGAGGCTCAAGTCGAAATAGAATTAGAGCAACAGGTGGAAATTAACTCAATATGATGTAGCTAAAGTAGCTAAATGCGATCGCACATATTTTTGTTATGTTTAACCAGTATTTGCCCTGACAAATCCGGATCAGGTAAAATTGACTACAGTCTAAATATTTTCAGCAGCGGGAGACAAGTGAACCCTCAACACCTCACTATCAACAACCACAGCAGCAGCCATGAAACTTTACCATACTCCCATTTCCCCCAACTCCCGCCGCGTGTGGATCGCCCTCCTAGAAAAAAACCTCGACTTTGAATTAGTAGAAATCCACTTGGACGGCGATAACTTACAGCCTGAATTTGGGGCAATAAATCCTTTTCACCGCATCCCTGTTTTGGTCGATAATGACTTCACTGTCGTCGAGTCTCTAGCAATTCTTGACTATCTAGAAACGAAGTATCCCGAACCGGCAATGCTGCCAAAAGAACCGAAAGATTTGGCAGTTGTGAGGATGGTAGAATTGGTCACGGTTAACGAACTTCTACCGCAACTTTACCCCCTAAGGAATGAAAAAATGGGCTGGGGAAGTCCCCAACCCCAGGAAATCGCAAAGGCTAAGGAAAAAGTCAATACTGTGCTGACATTCTTTGAAGGCTTGCTGGACGATCGCCCTTTTTTCGCTAGCAACAGCGTCACCTTTGCCGAGTGCGTTGCCGGCACCGTCGTGCCCTTGCTATCTTGGGTTGATGTGTCCCTAGACAGCTATCCTAAAGTTCAAGCTTGGTGCGATCGACTAATGTCGCGTCCCTCATGGCAGCAAACTCAATTCACCGAGGCAGACTTAGCGGCTTTCGCATCTCGGAGACAAAAATTTCTCGCACAATCTGAAGCCTCATGAAGCAATCAATTGTCAAGCGATCGCTCTTTTTCCTAGCTGTTTTCGCCTGCATCCAAATTCCCATCGCAGCAATGGGGCAGCCCGCCCCCCGATCGAACTACCAAGCAATTAACGCTAAACAGTTCCTTGCCGATCGCAAAATTACCCTCTCCAACCCCAAAGATATCGCAGCAAAACTCTTTAGCAGCGACAGAGAATCTGAAGCCCGAAAAAGCGACCAAATTTCAGTTGAATATCCCACGCGAGAAACAGCTGTAATTCTCCAAACCGTCGTCGGTTTAGCTGACGATTCTGTTGCCGGAATGCGGCACCGCATCGAACTCAGACTCAGGCAAAATAAGTGGGAAATTGTCTGGATGGGCCGACAATCCAAGTGTCAACCAAATCGCGGACACCAAGATTGGGGAAGCGGCATCTGTAGGTAGAAAGGTCGATCGGCTTTTTGCTTAAATTCATTCATCCCGCGTGCGTTGCGAGGAAGCAAGCTAGGACTTGACGCAACCGAGGAAAAACAGAGGCCCAGAAAGATTCGCTACCGCTACTTGCCGACAGAAATAAGTTATTCATCCGTAAGTCCAGGAAGCAGTCTGGGCCCCGCCTTCCTGGCTGCGCGACAATCTTAAAACTATTTTCGGTGTCGATCGCTCTTTTAGTCAAAAAGAGCGATCGAACTCACAAGTTTACTTGCACATGATCAAATTTCCAGCCGAGATGAATCCGGCCACAGGGGCTGAAATCTCAACCCAATTGCGGTCTTCTCCATTCTTATCTTTCACTAACTGGAAATTGGGCACAAGCGTTACTTGACCGTTAGCCGGTACACCACCTTTAACCGCAGCATTCCTTGAAGGCTCAGTGCGGATAGCTAGACCCCTCGGTGCTACGCGAGGTTCTACTTGGCGGCACAGACTTACGGGGCCCGTTGCAGGTGCAGGTGCTGGTGCAGGTGCCGGTGCTGGTGCTGGTGCAGGTGCAGGTGCTGGTGCTGGTGCCGGTGCTGGTGCTGGTGCTGGTGCTGGTGTCGTTGCTGGTGCCGGTGCTGGTGTCGTTGCAGGTGCCGGTGCCGGTGCCGGTGCTGGACTTGGAGTCCGTGCCGGTGCAGGTGTCGCTGCTGGTGCGGGTGTCGCTGCTGGTGCCGGTGCCGGTGCCGGACTAGGGGAAGTTTGACTAATTCGGCTTGCTGTCGTGCACGAACCTAAATTAGCCTCGTTGTTGGGGTATCCGGCAGCTACATACCCTTTTACTGGAGCGGTAATTTGAATCCAGAGGCGGCCGTCGGAGGCTTTAACAGAAGTAGCGCTTGGGGACAGCGTTACCTGAGTGTTAGTTGCTACACCGCCAACTCTAGGGGATTTGGGGTCTGGGTTCTGGCGAACGGCCAAACCTTCTTTGGGAGTGACTTTGCGACAAATGTTGCCAGCTTGGGCTATTTGAAAGGTGGCGCTATCTTCAAATGAACTATTTTCAGCATCCTGACTCGCAGTGGATGTTGATGGGGCGGCAACACCGATCGCATTCGCTTGCACACAGACGGCTGCGATCGCGATCGCGCCCAGCAATGCAGCGGGTTTGTTCCAGTAACTCAAGTTTTTCATCCGTTCAACTCCTCATCTCATCAAAACCATTATCTTTATTGCAGGTCAATATAGCAAAAAAATCGATTTGTCTTCCAGGAAAAAGCTCTAATTAACATTTTTTATGGCTGTAAGTCAAGTTTTATCTAGATAATTTAATTTGTGGTGAGAGTTAAGCCAAGACCAATTAAGCTGCTACGCCTATAAATTGCTCGTTATGGCAGAGCGGGGGAGGGGGAGAAGACGAGGGGATCCGATGGGGACAGCGGGGAGAGTGGGGGAGTGTCCGAGTGTCCGACTCAACAGTTAACTGTTAACTGTTTAAATGCCTGACAGTTTACTAGGAATGCAAGTCTTTTGTTGTCCGTCAATCGATTTTAGATTTTAGATTTTAGATTTTAGATTAAAGAATTGAAGCCTTGACCCCACGGATAAATTCGGGGGGCAAGTTTCATCGGATACAGGTTTTTTATTTCTGGACGGATGAATTCGGGGGCTTGTATCCTGGATGCTTTGGTCAATCTCTTGTCAGGTGTTGGTTAAACCATTTAGCTGCCAGTGGTTACAGTTGAGTAATATTTCCGGCGTTGCTGATTTATGGTATGAACGACTCAATCTGCAAAAAATGAAACAAGGGCGTCAGAATATCTTCGGAATTTCCAACTTATCTATTTTCATACCGTGATTCAGCAACGCCATATTTCCCTGCATTTGAGGTGAACTCAAGGCAGCTTCGAGAGCGAGAGGGTGCTCTCCATAGTCCAAGATTCTCAGTGACAGGATCTAGGTGCGATCGACCCCATCGTCGTAGTGCGGTGTCGCAAGCCCCATACAGTCCTTCGATCTGGCTCACATAACTCAACTGTCGATCGCACCTTACTTAAAATTGCGGCAAACAGCGCAAATCGCTACCATTGACCCGATGGCTGGTCTCAATTTGATAAAATCTTCCAAAACGGAAACCCATCGGCTTTAGACCCGGTTGTGTTTTTGTGGCCGGGGCCACCGCGCGGTCAATGACAGTTGCTGTAGCTGTTTCCAAAGGATTTTGTTTCTGGGGAGACATTTCCCTTAAGGATTCTAGTCCTCGCAACGCCGGCTTGTAGTTCCTTGACTTCAGGTGCCCTTGGTTCTGGCTTTTAAGTAAGAAACTTGGATGCTTTCTTTGTATTTACTCGCTGACGCTTTACTTTGCGTGCCCAGGTGCGATCGCCTGTCTGTTTAAAGATACAAGGGGCGGGTTTAGCCAACAAAATAGACAACCAGCACAAAACCTGCGAACCGGCACCAGCCCGCTCAAATCAGAAACCTAATATTTGCGCCAATTCAGATTTAATTATATTGATATATAGCGATCCTAAATCATTTGTTAATTTCTTACTCCCTCCCCGCGAGTTCGGGGAGGGCTGGGGTAGGGTAAAAAATTTACGACTCCTGCAAGGATTGCTATAGCAACCGCGCTAGACGGTTACGACATTTTTAATTGCTGAAACTAATGGGGTATATTCCTTCTGAATCGGAGCATATTAATGATAGTAAAAATCATTTTTTGTGGGTGCGATGGTCCCGCTGGCACGCACAAGGAGAGTAAAAGCCAAACTGAGATGCTCCCTTATTCCTTCTCTCCGAGATAGCTAAAGCTTTCTGACTTCTGCTATATAATGACCAAAACGTTAAATATTTTTGCAGTGACAAGAACTACTAACAAAAAAGCCGGCAAATCCTCTAAATATCCCTTTGACGGTCTATCTTTAGACGATCGCAATCCGGACTTCATTCAGCTTTTGTTGCCAGTCTGGGAATGGCTGTACCGCTACTATTTTCGCGTACAAAGCGACGGCTGGCACCACGTACCCGCGAGCGGAAAAATGCTCGTTGTCGGTTCTCACAACGGGGGAATCGCCGCTCCAGATATGTTTATGTTCCTCTACGAATGGTTCCGCAGGTACGGAACCGAACGCTTGGCCTACGGATTGATGCACCCGACGGTTTGGCAAGTTTCTCCTGATGTTGCTAGCATGGCGGTTCAGTGTGGTGCCCTCAAAGCGCATCCGAAAATGGCGATCGCAGCTTTGCGTAAAAATGCACCAGTTCTCGTCTATCCGGGCGGCGCCCAAGATGTTTTTCGCCCCCACCACTTACGGGATAAAATCTACTTTGCAGGACGCAAGGGATTTATCAAATTAGCATTGCGAGAAGAAGTCCCAATTGTACCAATAATATCCCACGGTGCCCACGATACTTTGATAGTTTTGGCCGATTTGTACGAAGAAGCAAAGCAATTGCACGAATGGGGGATGCCGTGGTTGTTGGGCATCGATCCGGTGGTATTTCCGGTGTATTTGGGATTGCCTTGGGGATTGAGTATTGGGCCTTTGCCGAACCTGCCTTTACCCGTGCAAATTCGGACTCGCGTCTGCAAACCAATTGTATTTGAGAGGTACGGTTCCGAGGCGGCGCGCGATCGCGATTATGTTGATGCTTGTTTCGATCGAGTTACCGCCCAAATGCAAGGGGAATTAGATTGTTTGGTTGGCAATTGAGAACAGCAGGACTATCAAATTATTATAGGTTCGATCGCACTTCCAAAGTCGATCGACCTTCTATTTAAACCAGCCTTCGTTACACTATAGCGGTTCTTACAGGAGTCGTAAATTTTTTACCCCACCGCAACCCTCCCCTTACTAAGGGGAGGGAGTAAGAAATTTACAAATGATTTAGGATGGCTATATATTCTCACACCACATTTCGCTACAAACAGCAATGACCGAGATCATCATTTTTGATGCTTCGACTTTTCCGACTTTAACGCTCCGACTTTTCCGATTGACCGGGGTATGGTAGGGCTGTTACAATCTGGTATCAGAAGGCATTTAACTAATATAGCAATCCTAAATGATTATACTCGTTACCAGGAAGAGCCTGGTAACGCATATCCGGAGGCTCTGCCTCCATTGTCACAGCCGAGGCAGAGCAAGAGTGACATCGGTTCCCAGGCAGAGCTTGGAAACCAGTTAACCAATTATTGAAACTGATTTAGGATTGCTATATCTACCATATACTCGGTCAGAGCAAGTATCTAAAACCAAGCAATTATTTTATTCTCTTCCGCTGCAGATTACTTGTAAACCCTAAAGATATTTTAAGTCGATGCCCCAGAAAGTCCACTTTATCTCGGCATTGCCGCGTTCAGGCTCTACCTTACTATCCGCCATCCTGCGGCTCTCACCCCCGGTTTCACAGCGCCATGACTAGCCCTGTGGGGGGTGAGAGTCGATCGAATATTGGCAGCGATGAGTGAATATCGCGAGTTTTGCGTGTTTATTTCCCACGAACAAAAACGGCAGGTGATTTTCAGCAATTTTACTTAAAATTACCACCCGCAAGCCGATTAGCATTGACAATCCCAAACAAAAATTATCACAAAATTAACCATGACTAAGCAAATCATTTTCGTTGACTCCGCCGTACCAGACTATCAAACCCTGATAGAAAGCGCAGATACCGCTCAAGTTTTCATTTTAAATGAAAATTTGAGCGGGGTCGAACAAATTACTAATACCTTGGCTCTTCAAAGCGATATAGAAGCAATTCATATCCTCTCCCACGGTAGCCCCGGCACTTTACACCTCGGCTCAGAAACCTTAAGCAATCAGAACTTACTCCAATTGGGCAACAAAATTAAACAGTGGGGGAAAGCGTTAACAAAAAATGCCGACATCCTCCTGTACGGCTGCAATGTAGCAGCCAAAGAAACCGGATTGCAATTCATCCAAAAGCTGCATCAACTAACAGGTGCCAACATGGCCGCCTCCAATAACAAAACCGGGAATCAAGCACTAGGCGGAGACTGGGAATTATTCGTCAAAATCGGCAAAATCTCCACCCCCCTCGCCCTCACCAGCGCAGCAATGGCCAGCTACCAGGGCATCTTAGGTCCTACTCTTTTGAAAGACATTAATCCTGGGACTAACGGTTCATTCCCTGGTAGCTTCTTCAACTTCAACAACACCCTATATTTCACAGCCGATGACGGTACCCACGGCTATGAATTGTGGAAGAGCGATGGCACCGGAGCGGGCACGGTTCTCCTTAAGGACATTGCTGGGACTAACAATTCAAACCCTGGCAACTTCATCAACTTCAACAACACCCTATATTTCACAGCCTCTGACGGTACCAACGGCTATGAATTGTGGAAGAGCGATGGCACCGGAGCGGGCACGGTTCTCCTTAAGGACATTGATCCTGGGACTAACGGTTCAAACCCTCGCAACTACATCAACCTCAACAACACCCTATATTTCACAGCCGGTGAGGCTACCAACGGCTATGAATTGTGGAAGAGCGATGGCACCGCAGCGGGCACGGTTCTCCTTAAGGACATTAATCCTGGGAATAACTTTTCAGACCCTCGCAACTTGATCAACTTCAACAACACCCTATATTTCACAGCCCGTTACGCTACCAACGGCTATGCATTGTGGAAGAGCGATGGCACCGCAGCGGGCACGGTTCTCCTTAAGGAAATTAATCCGTTTGGGACTAACAGTTCAAGCCCTGGCAACTTCTTCAACTCTAACAACACCCTATATTTCACAGCCTCTGACGGTACCAACGGCTTTGAATTGTGGAAGAGCGATGGCACCGCAGCGGGCACGGTTCTCGTTAAGGACATTTATCCTGGGAATGCCAGTTCAAACCCTGGGAAATTCATCAACTTCAACAACACCCTATATTTCACAGCCTCTGACCCTACCAACGGCATTGAATTGTGGAAGAGCGATGGCACCGGAGCGGGCACGGTTCTCGTTAAGGACATTTATCCTGGGACTAACAGTTCAAAGCCTGAGAACTTCATCAACTTCAACAACACCCTATATTTCACAGCCAATGACGGTACCAACGGCATTGAATGGTGGAAGAGCGATGGCACCGCAGCGGGCACGGTTCTCGTTAAGGACATTAGTCCTGGGAATTTCAGTTCAAACCCTGGGAAATTCATCAACTTCAACAACACCCTATATTTCATAGCCGATGACGGTACCAAAGGCAGAGAATTGTGGAGCTTGGCACCGGCCACCATCACCAAGGTCACAGCCACCACCGCCGACGGCAGTTACGGCATCGGCGCTACCATCAACATCACCGCCACCTTTTCCGAAGCCGTCACCATCACCGGCACGCCTCAACTGCAACTGGAAACCGGCACAACAGACCAACTTGCCAAGTACACTACTGGCAGCGGCACCCGCACCCTCACCTTCAACTACACAGTTCAACCTGGAGATACCACCCTCGACTTACAATACCTCAGCACCACCGCCCTCGCACTCAACGGCGGCGCCATCAAAGACAGCGTTAACATCGACGCAGACTTAAAGCTACCCGCCCTTGCCTCACTGCAGTCCCTCGGCGGCAGCAAAGCACTGGTGATAGAGAGCATCGCCCCCACAGTCACCAGCATCACCCGCAAAACCCCCACCGCCACACTCACCAACAGCAACAGCGTCATCTACACAGTTAGTTTCAGCGAACCAGTTAAAAACTTAGATATCGGTGACTTCACCCTGAATAAAACAGGCACTGTCAACGGCAATATCGCCTCAGTTTCAGCAGCGACAGGTACAACTATTGATGTCACCGTTAACAGCATTACTGGTGATGGCAACTTAGGTTTAGACGTACCGGCCACAGCCACAATTAATGATATTCCCGGTAACGCGCTGACAGCAGCATTTACCACAGGCCAAACCTATACAGTTGATACAACTCCACCCACTGTCACCATCAACGAAGCAACAGCACAAACCGACCCAACAGCTACTTCACCCATAAACTTTACCGTCACATTTAGCGAACCTGTCACAGGTTTTGACGCTACAGATATCGATTTAAGTACAAGTACAGCAACGGGAACATTAACGCCAACTATCACAGGTGGCGGCCCTGTTTACACAGTTGCAGTCAATGGCATGACAGGTAGCGGCAACGTCATTGCTAGCATCAAAGCTAACGGCGTTACTGATCCGGTCGGCAATAACAATACTGTTAGTACCAGTACGGATAATAGGGTCACTTACAACGCACCTGCACCAGAAATTCAAGTTTTAGACGGTGCAACGGATATTGTAGATGGTACTGCAAGTGCTATTAACTTTGGTAGCGTCACAGTCGGCACCAGCCTCAACAAAACCTTTACCGTGAAAAATCTCGGTACAGCAGTTTTAAACCTCAGCAACCTTACCCTACCAACCGGATTTAGCCTAGTCGGAAATTTACCGACAACTCTCGCCGCCGGCCGTAGTGCTAATTTGGTTCTTCAAGTAGATACAGCCACGGCAGGAAATAAAACAGGTACGTTGCAATTTGTCAATAATGACAGTAACGAAAATCCCTTTGATTTCCCGATTTCAGTGTCAGTCACAACCCCACCATTACCAGAAATTCAAGTTTTAGACGGGACAAGGGATATAGTTGATGGTACGGAAAGTGCGATCGACTTTGGCAGCGTAACAGTTGGCACGACTCTCAACAAAACCTTTACCGTGAAAAATCTCGGTACAGGAGTTTTAAACCTCAGCAACCCTACCCTACCAACCGGATTTAGCCTAGTCGGAAATTTACCGACAACTCTCGCCGCCGGCCGTAGTGCTAATTTGGTTCTTCAAGTAGATACGACAGCAGCAGGAAATAAAACAGGTAGGCTGCAATTTGTCAATGATGATAGTGACGAAAATCCCTTTGATTTCCCAATTAGTGCCACAGTCACAACCCCACCATTACCAGAAATTCAAGTTTTAGATGGGACAACAGATATACTTGATGGTACGGAAAGTGCGATCGACTTTGGCAGCGTAACAGTTGGCACCAGCCTCAACAAAACCTTTACCGTGAAAAATCTCGGTACAGCAGTTTTAAACCTCAGCAACCTTACCTTACCAACCGGATTTAGCCTAGTC